>JAATEU010000397.1 GCA_015655565.1 Clostridiales bacterium | reverse complement strand
TCACTGCCGGTTCCATCCCACATTGTAACTGCGGCGGCTTAATTAAACCTGATGTAGTCCTTTATGAAGAAGCCCTTAACGAAAAAGTAATGAATCAGGCCATGGAAGCCATTGCTTCCGCAGATATACTGATTATAGCCGGCACCTCCTTATCCGTATATCCGGCCGCCGGATTCATAAACTATTATACCGGCAACCGGCTGGTATTAATAAATAAATCCAAAACACCTTATGATTCTTATGCCAATCTGCTTCTGCAATGCGGTCTGGGAGAAGTTTTTACAGAAATCTGATTCCTCCTTCTTGAAGGTTTTTATTAATGCCTGAAAAATTTTTAGGTATTATTTTTGATGCCCAAAGTTTCACACCGTCTTTCATTCTACTTATTCCTTGTGTAAAATTGACATAAAATGGTTAAAATAGACAAATTGTATTGTAATAATATGGAATTGGTGTATAATTAAGATGTTACTATTCTACTACGTATTAATGTTGAAAGGAGTCTAAATATGTATATTATAAACGGATTAAATTATTTGTCAACAGCCATTGCCCAGGCTGCCGCACCGATTAATGAATTTATGACCTGGGACTTTCTTGGTACAATTGCAGGTGTAGTTGCCGCCACCACATTGATTGTGCAATTCTTAAAAATTCCTTTGGATAAAGTATGGAAAATACATACACGATATGTAGTTTATTTCATTGCTTTAATTCTTTTATTTCTGGTAGAAATTTTTACCGGCCACGTCACGTTGGAACGCTCCATATTAATTATACTGAATGCTATTATCGTCACTATGGCAGCAATGGGAACCTATGAAGTCACTTTCAAACAGACGTAAGATAAAAATACATGATGTTCCTTGGCGGCAAGTTCAAAATCGGAACGTTCCCAGACGGTTTAATTTCAACGGAACTTAAGGCAGCCCAAAAATTACATATTAAAATCAGCGGAGCAGTTTTTTGGCTGTTTCCGCTGATATCTAAATTATGGTTCTAATTGTATACAATAAGCAAAATTGTATATAATAAGTAAAAAAGTTTTATCGCTATATATAGGCTGGTATAGAAAAATTTTTTTGGCAGTCCGCTGCTTTTATACCATGATTTTATTTCATCATAATCAGGCCGTTCCAACTTAATATCACGGAATTCATACACAATTTCTTTGTCATCCAGCCATTTTTTTGTCTTTTGACAGGTGGTACAACGGTGTTCCGGCAAAACCGCTTAAACGGCGGTAACTGCCGTTATTGCATTTCCTTCAAGGCATCTGCAATCTCAATACACAAATCCTCCGCCTGCGGAACAAAACCAAGTCGGTCGATAAATGCATGGATTACTCCCTTATACCGGATGATCTTTACCGGAACTGATGCCGCTTCCAGCAGCCTGCCATAATGTTCCGTCTGAATGCGGAGTCCGTCAAATTCAGCCCCTACGCAAAGCGCCCGGGGTAATCCTTTCAGATTCCCGGTAAGCATTGGACTGGCATAAGGGCTTTCCGCCTCAGAAATATCATTAAAATACAGATTGCCCATCCCTGGTTTATTACTTTCTTCCGACGGCCTTCCAATACTAAGGCAGGGTTCTATAATTTCCCTTTGTTCCTCCGAAATAACGTAATCCTCTAATTTCCACCGGTATCCGGAAATTCCTGTATGAATAAATGTCACGCAAGGATAAATAAGTACCTGCAGGGACAGCATATGCAATCCTGAATCACGATCTTTCTGAGCCACGGCAGCTGTTAAATTCCCTCCGGCGCTGTCGCCTCCCAATCCGATTTTCCTGCGGTCTATTCCATAATCTTCAGCATGTTCATAGATATGCTTTACAGCATTGAAACAATCGTTGAAGCCATTTGGATACTTTTTCTCCGGTGCTAAAGAATAATCTATGTTAAATACCACAGCATCCGCCAGCTCAGCAATAAGTTTGCATGGATTCTCTACCGTGTAAATACTTCCTCCTACCCAGCCGCCGCCATGTAAGTAGATAAAGCATGGTTTTCCCGGTTTCCTCCGGGACTTTCTTGTATAGTACCTCCAAAGTCCTACTTCATTTCCATCAAAATTAATACATTCATATTTGGTATGTATTTCTACCATATTCAGATTACGGTTAGGGAACCCCATACCATCCCGCATGGCTTCAAGGGACTGCTCCGGTGTCACCTCCCGGCTTTTATCTTTCCCGGCCTCCTTACGGGCAGCCCAATGATTACTCATAATGGCCAATTCCCTTGGGTCCATATAGCCCTCTCTGGACTCTTCAGGACTATTTTTAATTACTATTTTTATTCCATTGATATTGGTTACATCTTGTTGTGCCTTTAATCTTTCCACTAATTCATGACTGTACTCTTTCACTTAAAGCTGCCCCCTTAAATTACAATTAAATTTTATATATCACTACAGTCTGGTATCCCACATCCCGCAGAAGGAATCCACGGGATCTTTTCCCAGGAATTCACTTCTGCCCAGTATTTTATCCATTACAGCATCCACGTTTACCTGTTTGAATTTATAAGCATTGATGTATGTCCTGATTCTTGGTACATCAATTAAGTGATACGGATTTGCAAAGGAAATAAACATAGTCGGAATATCTGCCTGGAAATTGGGGCAGTCGGCACCCATCGGCTGTGCCCATTCAATACGTACCACCGTCTGGTTGCTTTTTGTCACCATATTTCCAACATACATAAGCAAGTCATATTTGTCAAGCATATCCTGGTATTTTGCGGTCATTCCCTCCCTTCCCCGGGCAGGCTCAAATACTTCCACCTGAAAACCTTCTTTTTCCAGGGCTGTTTTCATAATTTCGGTGACATCTTCACCCCCTGAATATCCAAGAGCATTTTCACCGGAAATGATCGGATAAAGAAGTAGCCGCTTATAATCTTCCACCTTTAGTGGAATCAGGTTTTGTTTGTTCTTAACCAAAGTAACTGACCGGTCAGCACAGGCAAGTTCCATGTCCTTGTGTTCTTTGCACCCTACGATTTTCCTTGCTTTTTTAATATCAGGAATTAATGTCCCGTCCTCTTTCTTTTTGTGGAGCTTAAGGGCCGCTTTTAATCCCAGTATCCGAAAAACCGCTTCGTCTAAACGCTCTGGTGTGATAGTCCCGTCTTCCACCCCGGCTTTCATAAATCCATAATCTTCTTCTAAGTTCCTGGTAAACAGGAACATGTCGCAGCCTGCTGCAATTGTATAAGGAACCGCTCTCTTTCGGCTCATGGGGATGCACATTCCCGCCATAGTTGTCGCATCGGTTACAACCATTCCGTTAAAGCCTAATTTTTCCCTTAATAATCCATTTATTAATTCCGGGGCCAGGGTCGCAGGCATAATATCCTCGTCCTTAATTCCGGGACTTAGTTTTCTGCTGTAGGCCGGCTGCATAATATGGCCGACCATAACCGTCATGGCACCCTCCTCAATACAGGCTTTATATACCTCACCGTAAGTTGCATCCCATTCTTCGCAGGACAAAGAATTTATACTTGTGACCAGGTGCTGGTCCCTTTCATCCGCCCCATCTCCCGGAAAATGCTTAATGGACACTGCCATTCCCTGTTCCTGGCATGCTTTTGTATAGGCGGCACCGCATTCTTTTACCAACTTGTCGTCGGAACTAAAAAGCCTGGTAGCCATAATGGGATTACGGAAATTTTTATCAATGTCAATGACTGGTGCAAAAGCCCAGTTGGCACCTACTGCGGTTCCTTCCCTCCCGCATACATATCCCATCTTTTTTGCAAATTCAGCAGTTCCTGCCGCCGCAACCTGCATATTGGGCCCGAGGTTGGTACCTTCTTTAATCAGTCCGTCTCCCCCTGCCTCAAAGTTAGCCGCAATTAACATGGGAATCCTGGAATTTTCCTGCAGGCAGGTAATTGTCTTGCAGATTTCATCAAATGGCATCGGCCTTCCCATACAGCCGCCAATTTTATATTCCCTGGCAAATAGTTTTAACATTTCATCTTCACTGTCGTAGGCAATCAGACAAAACAGCTGGCCAATCTTTTCTTCTGTTGTCATGCTCTCCAATGTGGTTTTTACCCAATTCACACCTTCCCCATTCAGATAAAACGGTTTTTTCTCCAATAACTTATAATTCAGCATGCATACCTCTCCTTCTATGTATATAATATTTATTTCTATTTCATTTGTTTTAATAACTCTCCGACACTTATATTTTCCAGTCCCGAAATACAGAGGTCTGCATTGGGAAGATTTTCTTTTGTCCCAATTCCTACCGCCTTCATTCCTCCATTGTGGGCTGCTTCCACCCCTGCTTTTGCGTCTTCAAAAACAATACAGGCTTCCTTATCTACTCCCAACGCCCTTGCCCCTAATAAGAACACTTCCGGATCAGGCTTTGCCTTCTCCACTTTTGTTCCATCTATTACAGCGTCAAAAGCCCCTGTCAGGTTTAACTTAGACAAAATCAGTCCTGCATTTTTGCTGGCAGAACCCAATGCGATTTTATACCCTTTTTCCCTGGCATCCGCTATAAACTTCTTTACCCCTTTCAGCACTTCCTCTTCTTTGAGCTTATCTATGTATTCCAGGTAAATATTGTTCTTTTTGGTACAATATTTTTCTTTTTCTTCCTCTGACATCACCATATTACCGATTTCCAGGATAATCTCAAAGGACTTTCTGCGGCTTACGCCTTTTAATTTTTCATTATCCCTTTCGGTAAAAGGGATGTTTAACTCCAAGGCCAGGGCTTTCCATGCCAAATAGTGATATTTTGCAGTATCTACAATTACACCGTCCAGATCAAAGATTAACCCTTTTATTTTTTCCATCCTCTGTCCTACCTCCTCTTCACACTGGTGTTTCTATCTTTATTATACAGGAGAATTTTTCTCTTACAATGCCATAAACGAAGTATTTATATGCATATTTCTGCTTTTTTTCCGTCCGGTACCTCTTTTGGCATCCGCTTAAATCGAAAAAATATGCAGTTGTCCTTGCAGACAGCATGGCCATATGCTATATTAAGCTATAGGATGCCTGTCAGGATACTCCATAATGAAAAACTTTCTTATTTGTACACGCGGGGCGGGCAGATCTTGAAAATAAATTGTACCCTGATTATTGAAACAGTATGAAAGGCAGTACCCCAGGTAAACCTGCGGTATGCAATGGGAGGAAAGTGTGAAGAAAAAACATCTTCACACCAGAAGAACTTCGAAATGAGCACAAAGGGTGCTCATTCCAAGCTTCTTCCCTTATTATTTGAGATGCCGCAGGGCGGCACCATGCCTGAAAGGTTGAAAGATAATATAATATATGAAAGGAATGCCACAATTAATTCTTTCAACCTATTTATTTTTGACAATAGAATGTGCGTCTTGCCCGCATTCTATTGTATGTGGCAGTATCGCAAGCCTGCTTGCGATATGCGATGTGTGTAAAAATGAACAGCATCCATGAAATTATCGAATACAATAAAAATCTTCCTATTAAACTCTTCTGCCAGCGAATAGGCAGCGTGCAGAAACACTGGCACAGAAGCATCGAGATTCTCCTGGTATTATCCGGTAATATGGAAGTATGGATAGAAGACAGGCATTTTAACTTAAAAGAAAATGACCTCATTCTTATTAATTCCAATGAAGTCCATGAAACCTACAGTGAAGACTGTGTATTAATTGCGCTGCAAATCCGCCAATCCATGTTCCATATGGACTGGCTTAAGCCGGAAACCGTATCTTTTTTCTGCAATTCCAATCTGCAGGGAAACAACGGGCATTTTGATAATATCCGCCACCAAATAGCACGGCTGATTCAATTAAATTCCAGTACTTCAGCTTATACACAATTGATGAGCTATTCCCATGCCTGTCAACTTATGTATGAGCTTTTACTGTATTTTAAGGCAGAACAGCCGGCAGTTGTCCGTTCGCAAAAGCATATGGAGCGTTTGGGAAACATCATACAATATATAGAAGAAAACTATGCCCGGAAGATTACACTAAAGGATATAGCCGCCCGTGAGTTTCTCTCTCCCTCTTATCTGTCCCATTTTTTTGAAAAAAATATGAATATTTCCATCTCAAATTACTTAAGCAAGATAAGAATCGAACATTCGGTCAATTACCTGCTTTACTCAGATAATTCAATTGAAAAAGTTGCACAGTCCTGCGGATTTACCAGTCCGCGCTCCTATGCAACGCTTTTCCGGAAACAATACCACATGCTCCCAAGCCAATTCCGAAGGGAAAAAAAAGAGGATCATGATATCCCCAATTCTTTCGACCCGAAACAAAATAACAACTATCTCACCCTGGAAAAATATGATTTTTTAACGAAGCTTGCCTCCTATTTATATACCGGGAAAACTGCCGGCGCCCCAATTGCCCAAAATATCAGACAATCCCTGGGCACTGTCAGTACCAAAGCAGCCGTTCCATTTACCAACACCGCTTTAAAGTTCTGCTCCGTCGGCCGTGCCAAAGAAATATTATACAGCGGCATCAGGGATATGCTGGCTGTCCAGCAAAAGGAAATTGGTTTTGAATATATTAAATTCCACGGTATTTTTGATGATTCTTTAATGGTATACCGTGAAGATTCCAAGGGTAATCCTATTCTAAATTTTAACATGCTGGATGAGATACTGGATTTTTTATTAAGCATTCACCTACGTCCCCTAATCCAATTTTCTTTCATGCCAAAAGACCTGGCCAAGACCCCTGAGAAGGTTTTTTTTGCGGTTCCTTTTATTATGAGTGAACCCAAGGATGAGGGCAAATGGGAATATCTGGTCAGTCAATTTACGGAACATATTATTTCCAGATATGGATTTTCCGAAGTTTCCCAATGGATTTTTACTTTCTGGAATGAAACCCTGTCTAATTTTCCCTTTGATTTCAAGACCCCCGGGATTTCCCTGCATTTATATGAACTTACAAGGAAGGCCGTCAAAGGAATAAGTCCTCTTTTGAAGTTTGGAAATACCGCCTATATCAATAGCAGTTTATCTTCCGGGAATATTCAGTATTTTTTGGATTACATAAAAGATAAGAACCTGGAGCCGGATGTATACCTGTTTCATTTTTATCCTACCACAGCGCCCGGCTTTTCTTCTTCCCAGGACCGGGAAGATACCGATTTTATGGAATATTTTCACAAAGGACGCCGTGTATTTTGCAAAGACCCCGATGCTTTTGGAGACTTCCTGGACAAGCTCAATCACACGCTTCCCGACCGGACAAAAAAACCTCTTTACATCACCGAATGGAACTTAAGTTCTTCCCACAGGGAATGGCTTAACGACACCTGTTATGCCAGTGCATACTTTGTCAGGAATATATTAAACAATTATGATAAAGCCGACAGCTTCTGCCATTGGACCCTTTCCGACTGGATAGAAGAGTTACCCTTTCCTTCAGAAATATTTCATGGCGGGGCAGGGCATTTTACCAAAAACGGAATCAAAAAACCGGTCTACTATTCCTACCTTTTTCTTTCAAAGCTAAAAGAGGAAATCGTGGAGCAGGGTGAGGGTTACTTTATTACCAAAGAAAAGGGCAAAGATAATTACAGCATTATTCTTTATAATTACTGCCACATTTCAGATTTATACGGAAACGGATTTTACTTTAACGTTTCCTCTGCGGATCGGTATAATGTGTTTTCCAATGCGGCGGCTAAAGAATTCATCTTTTCCTTAGCAGGTTTGGCAAACGGTGAATATACTATGACGGAACAGCTGGTAAACCGCCGCTACGGAAGCTGTTATGATAAATGGGTGGAGATGGGCGCCGTTTCTTTGGAAACCCCGGAAGAAGTTGAAGCGCTGAAACATTTATCCCATCCTCTCCTAAAAAAAACTTTCCGCAGTGTGAGCAACCAAACTCTTGATTATGAAGCGATTTTAGAGCCTCATGAAGTCAGGCTGATCCAAATAACATTTTCAGGCGCCCTTTTATTTTTATAGT
>JAATEU010000302.1 GCA_015655565.1 Clostridiales bacterium | reverse complement strand
TCTTCTTCTTAAAAATTTTTTTCACTCTCATATACGCACTCCTTTTCGATTCTGTTTATATCGCCCATCAACAGGCTTTTCCGCGTTTTTGGGGATAGCCCATGAGCGACCAAAGCGAATCACCCCGGGGATTCTGTTTTCCTCACAGAGCTTTTGATTAATACGGCTTTCATAACAGACTGAGCGCTCAATATCCAGATAATTTAACTTCCGAATATGTTCTTCAACTTGAAATTCTTTAATCAAATGCACTATTCTGAAATAAGGCTATCAAGGTTTTTCATGTCAATTTTATCAACTTCTCTAAGCTCATATCCACTATGAAATAATTTTTGAGCTTCCGCAGAAATACACGGAACAATTCGCTCTTCAAACAATGCACTTGAAAACCATTCTGCTCTAAAGTCATACCAATCATCATTTAATCCAGCCTGTTTTGCACTTCCATCTTCACTTATTATTAAAGGATGTATATCTATATATCCCAATTCCGGATGATACAACCCAATAATACTCGTCAAGAGCCTTTATTTTATGATCTTTCATCTCAAAAAATGAGGTCACATGAAAAGAGGTGTCTTTTGACCAAACACGTGCAACCGTAATAATGATGTTTCCAATGTGTTCTACCCGTTCCACTTCTCCGTTCCAGCTTCCGAAATAGTCACAGTTGGCTCTCATAAATTCTTCAACATTAAATTGCTCGTTTGTATTATGCCACCGAACGCAGGCAGCTTCATGAAAATACTTTTTTAATTCTTCTTCGTTCTGTGCTGCAATATGATTTCAATACTGAGCTGCAAATTTATTGATATCCATTGATATTCCTCATAATTTGTGCGCTGTAAAATAAGCTATGCTAAAATACTAATCCCCAGACCGGCCTCTGCAATAAACTTTGGACTTTCCATAAATTCTGCTGCATTGCATAGACCCATGTTAAATTAGAAATCCACTTTATCCGGATGTAGACCGGAGCCGCCCAAATAGGGCATTGAATTGATAGCAGCCATGTCTTCATCAGAAATAACAAAGTCAAATACTGCTGTGTTTTCCACAATCCGAGAAGGTGTTACCGACTTAGGCAATGGCAATACATCGTTTTGAAGGCACCAGCGAATGCAGAGCTGTGCAGCAGATTTCTCATACTTCGCTGCAATTTCCTGAAGCTGCAAATTAGACAGCATCCTGCCTGTACCCAAGGGGCTCCACGCTTGCACAAGGATATTGTTTTTCTTGCAGAATTTCACTGTTTCCTCCTGCATTTGACCTGGATGATATTCAATCTGATTTACCATAGGGGTCACTTCAGTTTGCATAAGTGGAGCAAGATGATGAGGAAGGAAGTTAGATATTCCGATAGCGCGGATTCGTCCAACCTTATATAGCTCAGTCATGGCACGCCATGTCTCCTTATTGAGCGTTTCCCAATCAGAAAAGCGATGTTCGGTAGCAGGCCAATGTATTAGATACAAATCCAGATAATCAAGTTGGAGGTCAGCCATTGTTTTCTCAAAGGCTACCAACGTCTTATGATAGCCCCTTTCGGTGTTCCATAACTTGCTGGTGATAAACAGTTCTGACCGAGAGATACCCGTATTTTTCAGTGCTACGCCAATACTTGTCTCATTTCTGTAAGCTGCTGCCGTATCAATATGACGGTAGCCAGCTTTGATTGCTGCTTTCACAGCAGATATAGCAGTATTCCCATCAGGGGTTTGCCATGTGCCAAAGCCTACGCATGGTATTTGATACCCATTATGCAGACGAAAGGTATCTGTTAATTTTTTCATATTGTTTCCTCCTTTATTTGCGATGATTGATTATGATGTATATGGTTTTTCAAGGTTTTAATAACCTGTGCCGGAACACCTGGAGCTTTTATTGTATATGCTGAGAAATAAAGTAAAACCGGATGCCGTACCCCATTCCGGCCTTCGGACTTGTTTTACAGTGCCAGCTTAAAGATGTCTACAACTGAGTTTTTTACTATGCTCATAGTATAAACAACTATACCTGAGAAAATGGGATACAGCAATAGCAGCAACTTCTATAAAGCCTTTCGGGAATACTTAAATGTATCTCCGAGGGAATATGTGCGGGTTAGATATCTATAGTGATCTGCGTTATACTCATAATAAAGCTATGATTTTCTTGCAAGCTGCAAATCTATGGTATCGTAAAGCGTAATACTATTCCCATAATCTTCAATTACACTTTGTATTTCATTAAAGAATCTTAACCTTGTTTGTTTTTTAATAGCAATATGGTCTGAATAAGTTCCTAAAAGTGAAATATATTCTTTTGCATTAAAGGTTCTTGTTCGACGGTACAGTTTATAATCCACGTCCACAAATCCATATTTTTTGCTGATGTCTGCTTGATTTTTAGCGGCCTTTTCACTAAATTCTGCTCCTATTGATGAACCGGGCATATATTTTGCGTATATTTTTTGCATAGCGACATGAAGATTTTCTTTTTCTTTGTCCTTGTAAGTCAAGGAGCAACCTTTCTCAAGTATAGGTAATGTCGCCTGTCCGGTTCCAATACCTATTTCAAGAACATTGCTTAATTGGTTAATCTCTTTTGCAGCAAAAATATCATCGTATAATTTCTTAACATATGTTGGGCGCCACTTGTCATATTCAGAGTAAACTATGTTAAAAGTTGTTTCCAAACCATTTATAACTGCCACCCTACACCCCTCCTATTCTGCCAATAATGAGTCGTTATGAAATTTATCAATCAGCTGCTGACTTAAAAAGCTCTTGCTGATTTCAACAAATTTTTCTTAATTAGAAAGCATTGCCGGATGTCCACCGGTTAAAAAAAGAACTGAATTTTTCGGAACTCCCTATATTAATTACAACTTTATCTGTATATCCTGGGTTCACCCAGACTGTTAAAACAACGCATAGTATAACATAAAAACAGGTGAATATAGATGCCAGCGTTTTATTTGCATTATGCTTATATGAGCAGCTCAGACAAGTGTCAAATTGGAGTTTGTTAAAAGAGTGATAATAGTAATCCATCAATAGCAGCAACAATTCAGAAAAGGATTATCCTTCACTATTTGTTGTACTTCATAGGGATAAGAAGAAAAACTCTTTATGTTTTTCTTGTCGCTGCCAGTATTACAATAGCATATCAGAAAAAATAACATACATAAAATAAAAATTTCCGCTATCAGCATGTTTCGTTCATCTCTCTTTCAAATTTCCTGTTTATCTGCTTGTTATATAAATAATGAAATGAGAATTCTAACTAATATTGTACTATAAAAAATGAAAGAAGCCAATCACATTCTGCAATCGACTTCTTTCAACAAAATATTTGGAGCAATAGTGGAGATTAATCCAAACCATGCGGCCAATCGAACAGATAACTTGGAATTTTCAAATTGCTCATTATCCTATACATCTCTTCTCATCAAGCTAAAACTCTGAGCTGTAGGTCCTATGTCAGGTTGTCCTGCAAGAAAGACAGCCAAATCTATAATATCTTCAGGAGCTTTAACCCATTCACCACTTATTGAAAAAGCTGATTTCTTATCTTTCATACTATCATTTCCCATATCCGTGTTTACCGGACCTGGAATTAATTCATTTACACTAATCTTATATTCAGACAGTTCCTGCGCCAAAACTCTTGTAAGCATCCATAATCCTGCTTTTGAACAGCTATATGGAGCACCATCTGCTTTGCCCTTGTGGCCCATTCCAGACCCTATTGTAATAATCTTGCCAGCACCATTTCTTTTGAGAAATGGGATTGCTGCTTTAACTGTATAAAAGGCCCCGTTAAGATTAACGTCAATTACCCTTTTCCATTCTTCAATATTAAGTTCATCAACCGGCAACTTTTCGCAGTCAGTCCCAGCATTGACAATAACTAAATCTATTCGTCCGTACCGCTCAAAAACCTTTTGCATGGCGGCTCTCAAGTTTTCATAATTAGTTACATCACATGGAATTGCTATGGCATCGTCACCTAATTTCTTAATTTGATTTACAGTCGATTCTATATCGATTAATGTCCTTGCTATACAGCAAACTTTAATTCCTTGTCTGGCGTAAGCAATGGCTATAGCTTTTCCGATTCCTTTTCCGGCTCCCGTTATTATTGCAATCTTTCCATTTAATTTCTCCAAAATATCACCTCATTATTATGAATAATCTACACCTCAAATTTCTGCTTATCTGTATGTATAAAAGTAATTTACCTCTATTATAACTTGTTAGAGAGCAAAAAGAAACAAACAAACTTCTTGTCGAAATTTGTCCGTTTTCTGGAGTAATAGTGGAAAAAAGATTTTCTCCGGCTGACAGGGCATTATTTATAGTCCGACGGACAAATTGGAATCTGTCGTGATATAGATTATGCTTATTAGCTACGCAAGATACTTTCTGACAAATTCAACAGGATGACTTGTTCTTTTTGCTACTTCATCCATACTCATACCTTGATTATAGAACCTTTTAAAAACGCTTTCATGCTT
>JAATEU010000429.1 GCA_015655565.1 Clostridiales bacterium | reverse complement strand
TTCGGCTCATTCTCAGCAATTGCCTGTACATACTGCATCAGGATATCATCATTCGTAATCTCGGGAATATTGTATTTCACTCTTAAATCTTCACGGTAAGTTACCCCTCTTAAGTCATATAATGTTTCAGCTAAAGGAATCTTGTAGAGTTTCGTCTCCCATTCGCCCGCGTCATTTTTAACATATGTCATGCAAGGATTTAAAAAGTCTTCTGAAAATGCCGCCTTTAAACCCGGAAAATTATCATTATTAAAGTAACCTGAAATATCCTTATAAGCTCCGGAAGCTATGTAACCGTCAAGTCCGTGCCAGTCACCGCTGAACATTAAATCATAATCTTCCTCGGCTGTTACTGCCATAGATAACTTATCTTTGTAATCCCCTCCGCCTACATATTCAAATTCAAGATGGATTTTGCTTAAAACCGGATCATCCTTCACACGATTTTCGTATTCTGCAATAATCAGATCAATGTTGCCAAAATCATTCATAATACGAATTTTAATCGTAGTTTCTTCCATTACAGCCGTTGCAGGTTCCGCAGTCGTTTCACCTGCTGCCTCCGTTGGTTCAGAATTTGCCGGTTCCGTCGAATCCGTTTTAGAGCAAGCTGATAATACCATCATAAAAACGAATAAAAGTGAAATAATACGGCTTAATTTTCTAAATCTTTTCATTATAAGTCTCCTCCTTAAAATTATATATATTTGAATTTTCCAAATATCAAATTAACAGTGTGCCATCCGGTTCATCTTTAAGCGAAAGCACTTTGAATGTTTTGTTTACCCCTTAATCGATCCTACCGTTAACCCTTGCGTAAAATATTTTTGTACAAACGGATAAAGTAAAATAATCGGACCGATTGTTACCAAAGTAGTCGCCATTTTAAGTGTACTGTCAGGCAGGTTGACAACAGCAATACCTGTAAATTTAGCCATCTCTTTCAAGGCATCCGTAGATCTTGTTAAATCCATGATTAAATATTGAAGCGGAAAAATATCTCTGCTGTTATTACCAAGATATAGCATTGCATTATACCATTGATTCCAATACCCTAAAGCATAAAACATGCTGATTGTCGCCATTCCCGGTTTAGAAACGGGGAGTATAATTTGAAATAAAGTTTGAAAATCGTTTGCTCCGTCTATCTTTGCCGATTCCGATAATTCACCAGGTATTCCTGAGAAAAAATTACGCATCAGGAACATATTCCACGCACTGAACATAATGGGTATTATGAGTACCCAAATCTTATCGCTCAGGTTTAAATACTTTGATATTAATAAATACGTAGGTACCAGTCCACCGCCAAAAAGCATTGTAAAGTATACGAAAAATGTGATTGGAGTTCTGAATTTTAATCTTTTTTGTGCCAATGGGTAGGCCATCATTACCGTTAATAACATTGCCGAAAGTGTTCCGGCTGCTGTAGTGAAAACCGTAGTGCCATATGCTTTGTATATGGTAGAATCCTTAAATAATACCGTATATGCCTCCAGACTAAAAGTCTTTGGAATGATAGAGTAGCCATATTTTGTAATGTTTGCTTCTTTATCAAGGCTCCCTCCTATAATTAATAGAAATGGTATTATACACAGGATACAAAATAAAAAGACAACTGCGATACATATTATCTGAAGTATTTTATCCTGTTTGGAAATTTTTATTTTATTACTGACAACTGCCATTTCGTCCCTCCTAAGTATTAAAAAATTGCTGAATCAGGTTCCACTTTACGGGCTATTGCATTGGTCGTATAAACCATAATAAATCCCACTGCCGACTGGAAGAAGCTTGTTGCCGTACTCATTCCGAGATTTCCCAGCTCTCTTAATGCCCGGTATGTAAAAGTATCAATAACATCCACAGTAGAGTACAATTGTGAGTTGTCTCCAACCAAAGCATAAATCATACCAAAGTCTCCCCGGAAGATACCTCCTATGCCCATTATGGTAAGTAAAATAATCGTTGTTTTTAACAGCGGTAATGTAATAAACCGTATCTGCTGGAACCTTGTTGCTCCGTCAACTCTGGCCGCTTCATACATTCCCGGATCAAAACCCGTAATTGCAGCAATATAAACAATTGTTCCATATCCTGCCCCCTGCCAGATTTTTAATAAGACCAGAATTGCCGGCCAATATTTCGGCGAGTTATAAAATGCAATTTTATTGCCGGTTAATGACTCTATGGTTTTTGTGACAATGCCTGAATTAATACCGATAAAAGCTGATAAAAACATTGCCGCTACTGCCCAGGATACAAAGTACGGCAATATGGCAATCGATTGTGTAATTCTTTTATACTTTTTATTCTTTATCTCTACAAACATCAGAGCTAAAATAACAGATACCGCAGTCATAAAAAACAGGAATAAAAGGTTTAAAAATATAGTGTTAAAAAATACCTGCTTAATCCCTTTATAATTAAAAAGAAATCTAAAGTTACCAAATCCATAAAAATCAGCCCGGGGACTTTTCCAAATACCTTCTTTATAACTGAATTTCTTAAAAGCTATTAATATTCCATACATAGGACCATAACTAAATATAGCAATCCAGATAATAGCCGGCAGCATCATTAAATAGAAAAACTTATTCTTCCAAAGCTCGTTAAAACCTTCTTTGACGGTCATGTGTTTCTTTTTTGTCCTAAGTTTATCCGCTGTTTTATCCATAAACACGTTCCTCCAATATTTTATAAATCAATTTTAACTTACTCCTGTACTCTTTAGTAGAGTAACAAAACTAGATTTCGGGTAATTTTTAAACTGAAAGGCTTTTAATGTAATAGGGACGTTCGGAGAACTTTCCTATTACATTAAGAAAGAGTTTGCAAAGCAAACTCTGCGCTGACGCGCTGTCACTTCAGTGACAATCTTCCTATAGCGCGTCATGTGCATCCTCAGCGGAGTGTTTTTTACTTTATAGGACGCAATTTCCTATAAAGTAAAAAAGGCTGTACATCTTCCGCACAGCCAACATAATTACAATATTAATTTTTAGCTTTAAAGTCCTTTAACTGACGTCTGACTTCCTTCCTATATTCATCAAGTCCGGCTTCCTTAAGAAGTTGAACCGCATAATCATAATCCCCCTGAATATCATCCGTTACCCCGCAGTACAACGGCTGCAAATATCTTATAAGTATCTCGTCCATCGACTCATAAATTTTAGAAATATTCGAGGTATCCATATTAAATCCATCCAGTGGATAATAAGGCGCATCTGCTGCAAGTTTTTCTCTTTTTTTCTCTTCCCTTTCAACAACCCGGGTTTGCCATTGGGAATTAACTGATTGGGACTCATATCCCATATAATAATCCCCGATTCCATTCCATCCGGGAAATATATTGTCTGCTTTTATACCTGCATAATTAATATAGGAATCAATGATATTATAATGGATACCTTCTACACCGTAACAGAGTAAATCATAATAAGTTTGATTTGTATGTGCTTTTTCAAGGAAACGGATTGCAATCTCCTTATTATTACTCTTACTTGATATCGAAGTTACCGTATTGGATGTATTGGTTATCAGATATGCCGGTGCATTCTCCAGTAAATAATCGTAATATTCAAATTCCCAGTTTGGATTAACTTCATATAATTCCGGGATAAAATTACGGTTCATTACCCAGAAAGTTGTATTCGTTTCACAAGGTTTTTGATCTTGCTTCATCATTTCAGCCCCCCGTAATCCCTCATTACCGGAGGCCACTAAAATAGACGATTCCAATATGCCGTCATCATACCATTGCTTCACGATTTCTAAAATTTGTTTAAATTCAGGAGTTTCAAACCTGCTGACAGGTTCTGTGGGATTATCAGCAGATACTACAACATAAGGAGTACTGAATATGCTGTCAACTTCCAGATACTTACTTCCGGCTATTATATTCCACAAACTTGTCCAGATACGGTTATCTGTAATCAGAGGATAATCCTGATATCGTTCCTCCTCTTTTGCACGATATAAATATGCCTCCATAGTTTCAAAATCAGTCACCGGCTGCAGCTCCCATTCCTTTTGCAAATCCTCCCTGTAAAAAAAGCCCTGGCCGGAATTAGATATTGCTTCTACATTATATTGCGGAAGCCCATATAATTTTCCGTCAATTTCATAATTATTAAGATAATCCTCCCGGAATTTTTTATAATGGCTTTCTAATTCCGGGACAAGAGGCATATAATCATAAAGATTTATGAATGCATTCTTTGAAGCCATAATGAAATAGTCAGAAAATACGCCGCCTGGTATAAAATCATATTCTCCCGATGCAATTGCTATGTTTATTTGATTACGTTCGTCTCCCCAAGGTATAAAATCAAAACGTACAATACAGCTCAGATCCGGAATCGTTACGGCATCCAGCTGATTGTAAAAATCATCCATCCCATCGGCCGGAGGAGTTCCTATATTCAAAACTCTTAAGGTAACAATATCTTCCTTATCAATTGCCGAGGACAATTCCAACTCTTTCTTACTGCATCCTAATAGTATAAATGTTATAAATAATAGCCCAATCCCATATACGGTTTTTTTACCCGCCATTGTTATCTCCTCCCTTTCGCATGGGAATATTAATAGAAACGCAGGTTCCGATTCCCATTGAACTATCAATTTGCAATTTAATTTCCTCTCCATAAAACAAATTCAAACGTTTTTCTATATTACCCATACCATACCGGCTCCCTTTCGGGTTATTTAGATTTTTATTATCTTTTTCCATTCCTGTTCCATCATCCGTAACACTCAATATAATCCTGTCATCTTCCAGCCAGCCATTTAAAACAATCACGCCTCTTCCATCTGTTTTTTCATTAATTCCATGTATAATAGAGTTTTCAATAAAAGGCTGTAAAGTAATTTTGGGTATTAAATATTCCATAATATCAGGCTGAACATCAAATTCAAATTGTATCTTACCTTTGAACCGCATGGATTGAATTTTAATATATGCCTCACACATATGGAGCTCATCTTCAATTCGAATAATATCCGACCCTTTGCTTAGAGCCATTCGGTAGAAGGCCGACATAGCCTGCAATGCAGCCTGAATGTTTCCTGTTTCATTTTTTCTGGCCATCCAATTTAACATATCTAATGTATTGTAAAGAAAATGAGGGTTTATTTGGGATTGTAAAGCTTTCAGTTCGGCCCCCATCTTTTCCTGCCCCATCATAAACTGTTCTTCCAATAAATCTTCCACTCTTATGACCATATTATTATAACGTGTAATTAATCGTCCTATTTCATCCTTATGCGGTTCTACCTCCAGCTTTAAAAGTTTACCGTCCTCCTTCATATTTTTATCTAAAAGCTTGATTCTGCCCGTAATTGGTTTCGAAATAAATACTGTTAAAACAAACAGCAAAAGACAAACAAGCAGGTACAACAAAATCATTTCCCTGGTTGCCGTAAAGGTATCCGAATATAACGATGATTTTGGAACTATTGATGTAAAATATAAGTTAGTATTATCAACAGCCATTTTTCTTACAAAATATTGGATACCGTTAAATCCTGCTTCCTGGAATTTTGTTGAGGAAATTATATTAAAATCCTCAAAAAGGCTCTCGTATTTTTTATAGTTTTCATTCGTTCCAATCACCTTTCCATCTGCTGTTTCTAAATAAAATACCTGTTCTTCCAAAGATGTAATCAGCATTCTCTCAATGGTGTCAACATCTGTCAATACGGCAACAGCCCCTAAGGAATTGGTATAATCATTGTCATCCCATAAGGTTCTTACTGTTCCAAAATAGGTTGCCGCCTTACCATACCGGCTGCGTTCATCCATAACTACCCAGGTGGGAATTCCATTCCTGTCAGTCAATGTTTCATACCAGTTTTGTTCTTTCATATACGGGATGGTACGATATCTTGAATTATGACTATTTGCCACCAAAAATGAATCATCAATATAATAAAGGATATTAACTTCATCCATATTTAGTTCTAATGTATACGTAAATGATGAAACGCCCTCAAATTGCATCAGTTCTTCAACAACCGATAAATTGAAATCCTTTGATTTAAGCGCCGAACGAATCGGTTCATTGACCGCAGCTAAAGTTGCGGTATTATACATACGAAGTAAAAAGGCATCTATGGACTGATACGTTTGATCATACCCTTTATCCAGCATATACATCTGTAAATAGACGGAACTGCTCTTTAAACGAAATGCAAATATCACAGTAAGTATGCTGATTGGGATAATTCCGGCAATAATAACCATATATGTGATTTTTTTATATAATGCCAGGTCGTGAAACCAATTTATTAAATGTTTCATATATTCCTCTGTTTTCTAAATTCTAAAGGTGTTAGATTTATACTTTCCTTAAAAACTTTTGCAAAATAATTCGCATTGGTGTACCCGCACAATCCGGCTATTTCCGAGACATTATAATGTTCATTTTCTAAAAATGCTTTTGCTTTTTCCATTCTTAAATTACTTAAGTACTGTTTTAAAGTAACTTTCATTTCCTGTTTAAATAAAACATTTAAATGAGTTGCAGAAAGCCGCATATAATCAGCAATTTTCTGAATACTAAGAGCAGGATCGCTATAATTTTTCAAAATATAATCAATTGCATCATTAATCACTCTTGAATATTTTGACATGGAGTTAAGTTTATCTGCCAGACCTTTTGCCAAATCATTTAATATTTTTTTGACATCATATATACTTTTAGTAAATTCAAAGGTCATATCAAGTTCTTCGTCATTCGTTATTCCCTCCAGAATCTCATAT
>JAATEU010000021.1 GCA_015655565.1 Clostridiales bacterium | reverse complement strand
ATTTATTTTCAATATTTTTTAAAGTCTTATTGATTGGATCTGCCGGATAATTATCGGGTTGTTTTATTCCCCGTTCAAAAACACTATTCCAAAAGCAATATACAAACCCATATTCGTAACAATCATCATGAAGCTTATCAAATTCATTCAATAATACGTTCATCTTAATTGCAACATCCGACAGCATCAGCAGCAAGACGAATGATATACACATCATAATCAAAGGTATCCTTAGATGAAGCCGATTCTTTTTTAATTTCTTCCATAAAAAAACCATTGCTGCTATTGAAAGTGCAACAAATACGGAGAATAATATTATTTGATAAGTTTTAAGATATAAAGGAATTGCCCTTATAACTGATGTAAACTTATAAAAATCCATCGCTGATAAGGGTGTCGACCTGAAACATAAGATTATACTATTTGCAATACCAAGTGTCAGCCATATAATAGTAAACAGGATAAGGAAAAATCTTCTTCTGGCAAACAACATGGCAACCGACAGTGTAAATAAAACGATCAGCAAATTGATTAAAAACATAAGCGGATTCGTTATTATAAACCCCAAGCCATTTAATATTGATTGTCGGTTTAAAATTTCTAAAGCAATCGTTATAAGAATTGAAAATATTATCACCGGCAATATTTGATATTTTCCAAATTGATTGGGTTTTGTTTTTGAATTAAATAGTTTGGTTTTAATACTCTTATATGAATTTTTCTTTATTTTAGATGACATAAATATTTTAACTCACTTTCCCTAATGAATACTTACTGGCAAAAGGTGAATTATAGAATTATAAAGTAATTTCAGTTTTCTAAAGCAATCAAATTAATTATATCACTCCTAATTAAAACCGTCAAACTGATTTTAGAACCACTTTCTTTATAATTGCAGTTAGTGACTGCATTTACTATAGCTTCTCTGATTGCCTCAACCGGAAGTTCGTAAATGTTTTTCTGACTATTCCATTGATTTCAGCACCAAGGTTATCATCATAAACCCTATCCCCACAAATCATTTCACTCAAAACATTCTTAACTCACTCTTCATCTAAAATAGGAGAGTTAAAACATTTCTCTTTTCCCTTTTCAATTCTTGTGGCACATCTCCAGTCCACTTTACCCCTATCCGTCCTTCTCCGATACGAAACTCCACAATCCCTATATGCAAGCAAATTACCAAACGAATATTAATTGTGCATTGATAAACACATATACTATTTAGAATCCGGCCAAATAATCTTACAATCCGGTAACATGGAATGAAATTTGTTCTCAAATCCTTGACGTGTATCAACATCTGGCAGCCAACCGCCAAATGTTATCTGTTCCAAATTAGTAAATTCAGAGAAAAAATCAATTTCATTTACAGTTCCCGGGTCACCAAACCATATTTGATTAATACCTGATAGTCCCTCCAAATCAGTGAATGAACAAACAGCTCTTAAACTAGCCTCCTCTACTATATATTTATTATCCCTAATGCTTATCGTAATACGAAAATTTCCATCAACCGATAAGTTTGTCCTATAAATTTGAATAATAATCTGATCAGGCAATACATAATTCTGTTTATTTTCATTTACTAAATCGGCAATTTCTACTGCAACATGATAAGCATTGCTAATATCATCTTTTGAAAACATTTCCTTAGAAAACCTACTTTTAACTATTAAGTATAGTCCTGAATCTTGATCGTCGGCATTCTTCAAATGATATGACTGCTTTTTTAACACGCTCTTGTTTATCTTTCTGGCAATACTTTCATATCTAGTGTTATATGGATTTAGAACAACAGCAGAAATACAATAGAACCCTATAAACAACGCAACAAAGATAATAACAATGTTTTTTATTTTTTTATGTTTATTTCGCTGTTTTTCACTAATCATAATATCCTAACTCCTTTGTAAGATTATTCAAAAAACACTAAACCGTCATATTATATAGCTCCCTTTTTCTGTTATTTTATTACATATTATACCTTTTTTGTTTGACTATGTCAATACTTAACAATTCAGGAGCACGACAAACGCATGAACCTTTTCCATTCACCAAATTTCATGAAAGTTAAATTTTTACAGTACCTGCATTATGATAGCGGTTTAACAGCTTCCTGTATCCCGGATTGTCCTTACGGCTTTGCCCTTTTGTATCGCTATTGATGATATACTCTAAGTTCTTGTCCAACTTATCAAGATAGATGTTCCATAGTATAGGACTTACCGTCGTTCGCTAACTATAACGGAATTGGTTGTATCATCATTATTGACATATATGGTAACTTACCATATATAAAATATCCTGCCAAATACACACCACCCATATCAATAAATAATGTTTATATTACAATAAATATAACCTCATATATCTTTGTTCTACTCTTTTCATATTTTTACTAAGTTTTTATAAGTGATATTTTCTGATTTGCATAAATTAAATATTATTAGCATTGTGATAGTATTACATATACTACATAGCATTGACCACCATTGACTAAGATTTCCTAATAATTTCTGTGTAACAAATGACAACAATAAATAATTGCAGACAAATAATATACATCGCAATGGTAATACCAATATTACCTTTTTATTGTCCATAATCCATCACCTGATTTAAATTTTTACTTCACTATTTATAACGATTGTAACTTAACCATGATAGCATTATATACCGGATATATACATATCTATGTTATGTTTTAACTGCATAGCAATTGAATTGTTCTAAATACTCTCTCTTACATTTTTGAAATACATTCAAACAAAATCATTTCTTTTTCTACAATCATCTTCAAAACTATCGTGTCAAAACAACAAACTTGTGCTATTTGAGGCAAAATATTTTTAACATAATGCTAAAAAGCATTTTTAACCAAACAATAAATTATTTATAATAATAATTTTCAACTACTATGGACACACCCATTCCGCCTCCGACACACAGTGTTGCAAGACCCAGTTTTTTGCTTCTACTTCTTAATTCATATAATAAAGTAACCAGTATTCTGCAACCGGAAGCACCTACCGGATGTCCAAGGGCAATGGCACCGCCGTTAACATTTACCTTATCCTTATTCCAGCCTAAAAGCTGCTGTACTGCCAGGGTCTGAACGGCAAAGGCCTCATTAGCCTCAATCAAATCCATATCATCAATCCTATATCCCAGCTTATCCAAAAGCTTTTTTGTACTGGCAACCGGTCCGATTCCCATAATTGAAGGATTAACTCCCACGGATTGGCACCCCTTAATTTTTGCCAGAATCGGCAGTCCTAATTCCTTTGCTTTCTCTTCCGTCATTACAACAACTGCCGCTGCTCCGTCATTCATACCGGAAGCATTTCCTGCTGTAACAGTACCATCATCTTTAAAGACAGGTTTTAATTTTGACAGGCTCTCTGCTGTTACATGAGCTCTGGGATTTTCATCTTCTTCCATCCATACCATTCCTGATTTCGTTTTTACATGTACCGGTATAATTTCTTCTGCAAATACTCCTTCTTTTCTGGCCCGTTCACATTTCTGCTGGCTCTCTGCCGCGTAAATGTCCTGCATCTGTCTGGTAATATAATATTTTTCTGCTATATTTTCTGCTGTAATTCCCATGTGATAATCACCGAAAGCATCCCATAAAGCATCCTTAACCATAGAATCTACCAAGGCTCCGTCATTCATACGATACCCAAATCTGGCATTGGATAAAACATAGGGAGCCATAGACATATTTTCCATACCACCGGTTACAATAACGTCAGCTTCTCCTGAAACAATCATTCCATAAGCCATATTTACACATTTCAACCCAGAACCACAGACGTTATTTACAGTCAAAGCAGGGACTGTTACTGGTATCCCTGCCTTAACGGCAGCCTGTCTGGCTACATTCTGCCCCTGCCCGCTCTGCAGTACACAGCCCATCAGTACCTCATCCACCTGATGGGCATCTAATTTGGATCGTACCAGGGCCTCTTTGATTACAACTGCTCCAAGCTCTGCTGCCTTCGTATTCGCCAGCATACCGCCAAACTTTCCAATGGGGGTACGTACTGCTCCGGTAATAACAATTTCTTTCATGGTAGCTCGCACTCCTTTCTTTCACTCCGGTTAAATCATCCTAAAATAAAGGGAATATTTCAGTCTGTCCCCAGAAATATGGTAGAAATATAAAAATATTTTATTAAAATACCTGTTTTTCTACTAATTTATTATACTCTTCTTCCGTATAATACAAAAATTCCGTCATTATCTCTTTATTGTGCTGTCCTAAAATTGGCGCAGGATATCTTAAGGTAGTTTTGGTATCCATAAGCTTAATGGGGCATCCGTTCACCTTTATTTTTCCGATTATCGGATGAGAAAAGGGTATAAACATTTCCCTTGCATTGGCAATGTGTTCATCTTCTACGATATCCTTAATGGTATAAATTGGTGCAACAGGCAAACCTTCTTTATCAAGCCATCCAACCAGTTCCTGTACGGTATAATCCTTAGCCCATCCTTCCACGATAACTTGAAAGTCGTCGCTGAACTTTACTCGCAGAGGTACATCCTGAAAACGTTCATCGATAATTAATTCCGGCATCTTTATAACATCATTGCAGAACTTTTCAAAGAGCTTCTGATTACCGCAGCCCAGTACAAAATGGCCGTCCTTGCATGCATAGCAGTCATAGGGCGCAATGGCAGCATAACGATTTCCCATTCTCTTTGGCAGATGACCATCCATAAAATATCTCTGGGGTGCAGTCTCCATACTGGCAACTACGGAATCAACGAGGGATACATCCACCCTCTGTCCCTTTTTGGTAATGTGTCTTGCATTTAATGCAGCCAGAATTCCAATAGTCAGGTTCATACCGCCCAGAATATCACCCATAGCATTGCCTGCTCTGGTTGGAGGATCATTTGGTTGTCCGGTAACACTCATGAGTCCTCCCATAGCCTGAGCAATAATATCATACCCGGGTTTTTGAGAATAGGGACCGTAACATCCGAATCCGGATACGGCTGCATAAATAAGCTGTTCATTTACTTCTTTTAAAACATCATAACCTAGTCCCAGTTTATCCATAACGCCAGGACGGTAATTTTCAATCAAAACATCTGCTTTCTTTACTAATTCCAATAAAATTTTCTTACCTTCAGGTTTTTTTAAATCAAGGGTAATGCCCTTCTTATTTCGGTTCAAATTTGCATAATAGATACTTTCCCCATTTTTAAAGGGTCCATAGCTTCTGGAATCATCTCCTTTTCCAGGTATTTCTATCTTAATGGTTTTAGCACCCATATCAGAAAGCAACATTCCGCAGTAAGGACCCGCTAAAACTCTGGTTAGATCAAGGATAGTAATATCCTCTAAGGCTCCTCTTATCTCAGGGCTTGTAAACATTAATTTTCCTCCTTCGTATTAGCCATCTACTTTTACCTTCATTCTCATGAAAGCTGAGCCAATGGATTTGCCTAAACTATCCAATCGAAGTGAATGAGTAGCCCCACCCCCTAAAGCATGCTTCATAACAAAGTTAAAACCATTTAATGAAGGAACATCATAGCGGATGATCTCTCCTTTTACCATATCTCCAAAATGCTCCCTTACATGCTCCACGGTCACTTCTCTGGCAATTGCGTCATAATACCTGGGCTCTCTGGCAAATACACATACGTTGCTGGTATCTCCTTTATCCCCGGAACGTCCGTGGGCTATATCTTTTAAATATACTTCTGCCATATTATTTCACCTCCAAAATGTGACTGGTTAATTTCACTGCATCTCTGGGAATTAATGTGGGCCATAAACCGATTACTTCCTGGACCTTGGCACGTCCGCCGAAAAAACTGGCTCCCGGAGGTCCGTTTAACTGAAGCGGTGAAATTTCCGGAATAATCTTATATGCTTCATCTTTCGTCAAGGTACGAATGGCAATTCTTAAAACTACTTCATTCATGTTCTTTACTAATTCCGGATTCATATCAGCTGCTCCCAAATGAAGTGCGTTCAGTCCAACATAGCTGATATGTATTTCTTCTGCCTTTAATCCTTTTCTCTTCATCTTCTTCATAAGGATATCTGCAGCATATTGGGCTTTTTCATAAGCATCCGGCCATGCAAAGCTTAAGTAGGTTGCCACTTTGTAGCCAGCATGATAGCCGATATTGCATTTCAGCCTGTCAGGGCGGGGGTTTCCTTTAATATTATCTACTTTAACACGATTATCTCCTGCCTGGGCGATTGTTGCCTGGCTAATATCCACATTTACATCCGGAGTTATGTAATTCGCCGGATCGTGTACCTCATAGAGGAATTGTTCCTTGCAGGACTGTTCGCAAATGATGCCGCCGCAATCCGGAGCTTTTGTGATATACAAATCATCATTGGTTATTTCAGCGATAGGGAACCCCAATTCATCCATGCGGGGAACTCTTCTCCAATCATATTGATAATTGCCGCCGGCACCCTGACCACCGCATTCCAGAAGATGTCCTGCCATAATTCCTCTGGCAAGGTTATTGTAATCGTCCTCTTTCCACTTCAGTTCATGAAGGATAGGTGCCAGGAATAATGCAGAGTCTGCTACCCTTCCCGTAACAATGGTATTTGCTCCCTGTTCCAGACACTCCACAATGGGTTCATGACCGTAATAAACATTGGCATTGAGAATTTTATTCTTAATCTCTGAAAAATCCCCTATGTCATCCATATTTTTAAAATCAAAGCCTTCCTCAAACATCTTCGGGATATTTTCCGTAATATCATCCCCAAGGACATATCCAATCTTATAACCTTCTGAAACTCCCTGTTTCTTTAGCGTTTTGCTGACATCCTCCACTGCACTGGTAATATTCATACCGCCTGCATTGGTAATGATTCTAATATTCTTTTCGTAAGCTATCTTTCCGATTTCTTTCATTAGCCCGACAAAATCCTTCGCATATCCTGTCTGAGGATTTTTTAATTTTTGTCTCTCCATGATGGATAGGGTCAATTCTGCAAGATAATCACATGCCACATAATTGATATTGCTGTTTCTTACCATATGGATAGCCGCATCATTGCTGTCACCCCAAAACCCCTGGCCTCCACCTATAATTACTTTATCCATGTTTACACCCATTGCATATCGCAAGCCTGCTTGCGATACTGCCACAAATAAATAGGTTGAAAGAATTAATTGTGGCATCCTTTCTTTAATTCTTATTTTCTTTCAACCTTCTGACATACCGGGGCGGCTTCACCTTCCGGCACAAATAATTTATGAAATTTTTCCTTCATTTCTTCATAACTTATTAAATTTTTCCTTTTCTATTTCACGCTTTATTTATAGATAAGTACAACGTTGTACTTATCTTACTACCTTTCCTTCATTTTGTCAACGACCTTTTCTATTATAAATTTCGCTCCGGCAATTCAGTTAAACAGGTTCCCTCCCCCAATCCGTAAAAGCTTACTTGATTTATCAATATTTTTACATTATAATTAGTTATGATAAGGCTATTTTAACTATAATAACCTTAAACAGGAGGTATAAAATGGCAAGCATTAAAGAACTTGCTGCTTATATAGGACTATCCCCCAGTACCGTTTCCATTGTCCTTCGAGGTAAGGCAGAAGAACGCAACATTCCTGCACGAACACAGGAGAAGGTCTGGGAGGCAGCAAAAGTCCTGGGTTATCAGCCAAATATAATTGCCAGAAGGCTGAGGGGACAATCGAAAAATCTTCCCCTTGTGATTGCCGTATTCTGGGCAACAGACTTTCGTGCACATATGATGGTTCGATTTCTGCGGGGACTCCAAAAGGAGCTTATGGAATCCAAAAAGGAATATGAAATCGTTATCCAGCCCTATTCCAATGATACCTTATGTGATGTCACCTCACTGCGGAATAACATGTATAATGCCGCAATTATCTGTAATGCATCAAAAGCAGATACCGATTACCTTGAAAAAAATATATTTCATTTTCCAATAGTTTTATATAACCGTACATCCGAGCGTTACTGCACTGTCAACGTAGATGATGAGGAAATGGGCGCCTTACCGGCCAAAATATTTACTGGAAGAGGTCATAAAAGGGCTGCAGTCATCACTTCCGCTTCCATGTTTCCGGGAATGGAAGTGCGTATTAATAGCTTTATTTCCACCTGTAAGGAACTGGGGCTTACTATTGCCCTGTTAGACAAGGTATCCAACTCCATGTCCGGAGGCTATAACGGTGCCCTCGAGTTGATATCCAGCCTAAGCCCTTTGATGGATTGCGTTTTCTGTGCCTCAGATGCTATTGCCATCGGAGCTCTGCGAGCCTTCCATAAAAACGGAATAAAGCTTCCTGAGGATTTAGAGCTTATCAGCATTGGAAACGGCGATAGAGAGCAGGAGGAATACGCCAGCACCTCCCTTTCCGTCATTAATCTTCCCATGGAGGAAATGGCCATTCAATGTCTCCGCACAATAACCAATTTAATCAGCAATGTTACAAATGCCCCATATTCTACGGTGCTTCCTATCAAGTATATTCAAAGAGAATCCTGCGGCAGCCTGGATGATAACGCTCAATAGGGTAATTCAATATAGGACGGATAATTTTCTCCTACATATATTGTTTGATTTGCCTTCTTTGTTTTTTCCTGCAAGGACCAAACCCCTGCATAATTACTATGAGCAGTATACTCCGGGAAATCCGATGAGCTGACATCCAGGCGGAGTCTGGAGCCTGCCTGAAGCTTCCATGTTATGTCCAGTATCTCGATTTTAATTTCTTCTATGGAATCCGGTTTATATTCCTGACGGGTAACCGCTTTATTCCTAAAGCCTAAGGTAGTAATACCGGTACGGATATTATAGGCCCTGCCATCCGGAAATACCTCCATTACTTTTATTGAAAATGCAGTATCCTCCGCATTACTTGAAACATAAAGATGACAATTTATCTTACCGGCAATGATCATGCCTTCCGTGAATTCTTCACTGACAAAGCTTAAAACATCCTCTCTGAATCCGCATTCCGGCTGCAGCACGCTTCCGGCTTTATCTATACTTTGTAAGAGAGTATCCCCACCCAGGGATATAACTGGATTTTCCGGATCATACATATAGGTCAGTTTATTTTCGGATGTCTTATTATGGGACAGCTCATACTGCTTTAAAACTGACTGGTTACCGGATAAATAAAGCCTTTTTCTATGTTTTGCTGGAATAGGAAAGGAATCCCATTCCATCCAGCGGTCTTCTCCAATGATATAAGTAAGTATCTTCTTCTCCGTAATTTCCTTTTTTACAAGTAATTGATAAAACCAATACATAGCTGTGAGAAAATCATTATTTTCAAGATTATGGCATTCGTGTCCTTTCAGGCACGGCATAAACATATGGTTCCATGCACCTATACGCAGGGTACTGTGCACTTTGGATTCTTCGGCTAAGACATCATAAGTTTTCAGGGCACTTGCCAAATGATGATCATGCCAGCTCTCACCAAGGTATATGGGCATGGATACTTTTTCCGGTATCTCTTTTAGCAGTTTCCAAAAAGCGGTCTGCCAGTATTCATCCGTTGCTTCTGTGGCTGTTATCCAATTACGGTACCAGTCAAGCCGTCCTCCCCACAATTTTTCATCTACCTCAATATGGGGATGATATCTGCAAGACTCCATGTAATCCGCTGTAACAGGAAATCCTGCATTTCCCATTGCCCAAGAGGTAAGTACGTCATGACGGAAAAGTCCGTCCTTATAGGCAGAAGTAAATCGATCCGTACCATAATGGGTAAGATACATGGTCTTCACTTTATCCGGAACAATATCTATGATAGACCAGCCCGTCAATGCCAAATAGGAGGAACCCCAGTAACCTACCGCGTCTACCCATTCTTTATCACAAAGCCATGTTAAGGTATCTATCCCATCCTGGCGCTCATTCTCATTTGGCTCCCATTTACCTTCCGAGCCACCGGTGCCCCGGCAATATTGATAAACAAAAGCAAAACCTCTCTTTGCAAATTCTTCTCCATGTATTTCTAAAAATATCTCGTTTTGAGGATAACAGCAGCGATGAATGACTACCGGCAGCTGATCGTCTTCTGTGTCCGGCCGATATATCCTGGTGCGAAGCTTCACTCCGTCAGACATGGGCATCATGATTTCTTCATATGGTCTTACCTTATATAAAACAGGATAAGAAATCTCGTCATACTGCTTTTTAATTGCAGCAATTTCCTTCATAAAATCCT
>JAATEU010000009.1 GCA_015655565.1 Clostridiales bacterium | reverse complement strand
GGACATCCTGTGTTATTTTATATCCATAGGTTCCTTCATTTTGTTTCGATACAACCGCAAGGACAATTTCATCAAGCAATGCTGCCCCTGTATTGAATACCATAGTATCTACTTCCTTTCAAATTCATACTTGTTATTCACCCTCTATTCGCAATTAGCTTTCATCGTACCAGGCAATTATCCTGAATCCTTTCAGCCGGCTTCCGTTTAATACTATTTAGTGTTATATATTATACGTCATATAATATTGATGAATTTAATATATAATAAATAATTTTACATGTCAATCTTTTTTAACCTTTTTTAATTTTCTTTTAATCTCTCCTTTAATTTCCCCTTTTTGACAGGCTTTATAAACTTGCGTATGGAATATGGGGTTTATTTTCTCTTCATCCTTCCACAAAATTAATAAGTCTAAGATTTCGTACCACCGGATTCTTTTATTTATCTGCATTTCTGCATCTGCTGCAGGCACTTGGAGCAGATGCCAGGCCTCCTAAGGCTGTTTCCCTTAATTCATGCGGCATACTGCGTCCCACATTATACATAACCGCCACTGTTTCATCAAAGGGTACTATGTTTTGTATACTGCTGAGTGCTATTTCAGCACTTATTAATGCATTGGATACCCCCATTGCATTTCTTTGCTGACAGGGGGCTTCTACTAATCCGCCGATAGGATCACAAATCAGTCCTAAGAGATTGGCAATGGCACCGGATGCAGCGTAAAGACATTGTCTTGGAGTACCTCCCATCAGTTCCGTAACGGCAGATGCTGCCATAGCAGATGCAGAGCCGACCTCAGCCTGACATCCCCCTTCTGCACCTGCAACGGTTGCATTGTATGCGATAAGGTATCCCACTGCACCTGCATTAAATAAAGCACGGATAATTACTTCATCCGGGTAACCCATCTCTTCCTGAATTGCCAGGAACGCTCCCGGAAGTACTCCGGAAGAACCGGCGGTTGGAGCAGCTACGATTAATCCCATGGAGCCATTGACCTCCAGCACCCCCATGGCATATGCAATCGCTTTTGACATAATGGTACCGCATACGGTGGTATATCCTGCTAATCTCCGCCGGTTAATTTTAGCTGCTTCCCCTCCAATTAAGCCTCCCATGGAGACAATATCTCCTTTTAAAGCCCGCTTGGCAGAATCCTTCATAATGGACCAGGAATGTTCCATTTTCCCCCAGGCTTCATACCGGTTACTATCAAGATATTCCGTTTCCCGTAGAATCATTGCTTCCGATATGGCAATATTTTTTTCATCACATATTTTTATGAGTACCTGACCCGATGTAAAATTCATACCCTTGCTTCACTTCCTCTACTGTTATACTTTTAATATACCTTGACTCTCATTGCATGCCGCATCTGCAAGCAGATGCGGCACTGCTTCAATCAGATGGTGAAAATATACCCTTTATTTTTCACTTTAAAGCTTATCAATTAAAAATGCATTAAATACACTGTTTAATTCTTCAATCTTATCTATCACATCCGCATTAATCGGCTGATCTGTTTCAATTATGGAATAAGCTATGGTTCCCTTATTCTCCCGGTATAATTTCATAAATGCTATATTAATATTAAATATGCTTAATATATTGGTAACACCTGCAACTACACCCGGCAGATCCTTATGTCTTATGACTAAAGTATAATAGTCACCGGTTAAATCAATATCAACACCGTTAATTTTTTTTATGACCGCCCTGCCGCCGCCTATAGAAATTCCGGTGACTGTTGTCTCTTCTCCATCCACATCGGTAATAAGGATATCTACCGTATTGGGATATACATCCTGCCTCTTTGAATCTATCTCAAAAATATAATGCAGGCCTGCTGCCCTGGCATAGACAAAAGATTCTTTTATCCTGTAATCTTCCGTATCAAACCCAAGCATTCCTGCAATTAAAGCCCGGTCCGTACCATGCCCCTGATATGTCCGGGCAAAAGATCCATATAATATAAATTTGACCTGCTCAATTGATTTTTTTACCATATTCCGGGCCAGTCTGGCAATTCTCAAGGCCCCGGCGGTATGGGAACTGGAGGGGCCTATCATATTAGGTCCTATAATATCAAAAACACTGATTTCCTTTGCAGCATACATACAATCTGCTTTCCTCTCTTTCTTCAAAGCATGAACACTTTAACATAGGATATTACATAAAATTAATTATAACACATTATAAAATATTTTATAGATTAATTCGTTCATAAAACACGAAAAACACTTTTCCGTTATGCAGCAGCTTTAATATCTCTGCATGACGGAAAAGTGTTTTTTTATATACAAACCGGGGAGATACCCGAATAAACAGTTAGATTATTGTTCACATTCCGGGCAAACCCAACAGTCTGACGGAACAAATCCATTATTCCACAACGCCGCCTTCCACAACCAGGCTTTCCGGATCTGCCGCATCACCATATACCGGTTCTAAGGTCTCTTCATAATTCTTGTGGAAGAAATTTTCCTTTCCTAATGTTACAATTTCCTCGTTAAGCCAGTTAAGTAATTCGGTATTTCCCTTTTGAACGGCAGGTGCAATGGTATCCAGGTTACCTAAAGATTCAACTCCGACTGTAAATCCTTTATTTTCAATGGCCCATGCAAGAACTTCTGTATTATCCGTTGAGAATGCATCCCCGCGTCCGTCTAATAGTGCATTATAGGCTTCTGTATATTGGTCAAATTTTAATAATTTAACCTCCGGGTAATTTTCTGTAAAATATGTTTCAGCAGTGGTTCCTTTGCTTACGATTAATGTTTTACCGTTAAGCTGCTCAGGCGCGGTAATTAATGCACTATCCGGTGATACTACACCCAGGGCAACTTTCATATAAGGTTTTGCAAAATCGACCTGTTCGGCACGTTCTTCCGTAACCGTAAAGTTAGCAAGAATGATATCCACTTTTGCTGTTACTAAATATTCTACACGGCTCGCTGCCTCCACGGGAACATATTCTACTTCCACACCTAAATCCTGTGCAATCCGGTTGCCGAAATATACATCGTATCCCTGATATTCACCGTTTTCATCAACATAACCAAAGGGTTTTTTATCGCTGAATACACCAATGACAATCTTGCCGCTTTCTTTTATTTCATATAATGTCCTGGCTGTTCCTTCCTTACCGGCTTCTGCTCCTGATGTATTGGAATTATCCTTTGTGTCATTGTCTGCATTACTTTTGCAGCCTGTAAATGCTGCCGTTATAAAGGTCAGCATGATTAGTAAAGTAGCTGCTTTCTTAAAATTTTTCATAAATAAAATCTCCTCTTTTCCTGGGTATTACCCATATTTTTTTACCTGGCAAATTGGTATACCAATCTGTTTTATCTATCTTTAACACCTTTTACGGTGTCAAATTCAAATACATTTAAGAATTTCCTGGCCCGTTCCGTCTTTGGATTGGTGAAAAAAGTTTCCGAATTGCTTTCTTCCACTATCTCCCCCTCGTCAAGAAAAACAACCCTGTCTGCAATAGCCCGGGCAAACTGCATCTCATGGGTCACAATTACCATGGTGCTTCCTTCCTTGGCCAGTTCCAGCATAACATCCAGAACTTCCCTTACCATTTCCGGATCCAGCGCTGCGGTAACCTCATCAAATAACATAATTTCCGGATGCATACATAACGCTCTTACAATGGCAACCCTCTGCTTCTGGCCGCCGGAAAGCTGTCTGGGATAAGCATCTTTCTTATCAAAAAGGCCTATCCTTTTTAACAATTTTTCCGCTTCCTTTATTACTTCTTTTTTCTCTCTGTCCTGGGCTTTTAAAGGGCCTAATAAAATGTTGTGAAGTATTGTCATATGGGGAAACAAATCATAACTTTGAAAAACCATACCGATTTTCTGACGGACTAAATGCATATTCTTTTTCTGGTTGCTGATAATTTCTCCCTTCAGGGAAATATCTCCTCCCTGTATGTTTTCCAAACCGTTGATACACTTAAGCAGCGTACTTTTACCGCATCCTGACGGGCCTACAATCACTACGACTTCTCCTGTTTTTATATCCAGGGATACATCCTTTAGTACATTTAAATCATCATAATTTTTTTTTAGATGTTTTATTTCTAATATTGTCTCTTTCTCACTCATTTTTACATTCCTCAACTTTTCCATGCTTTTTCTAATTTCGCTGCCAGTAAGGAAATCGGATAACATACGATAAAATACAGGAAAAATATAACCCCATATATCCAAAGTGCTGCACTCGGGACGGATAACCGGGAGGCTTCAATGATTTGCTGCCCGACCTTTACAACCTCAACTACTCCAATCAGTGCGACTAAAGAAGTGGTCTTTATCATTCTGGTAACCAGATTGATGGCCAACGGCACTAACTGTCTTACCGCCTGCGGAATAATGATATGGATATAAATCTGCAGTTTAGTAAGTCCGATTGCTTTTCCGCTTTCATATTGATGCTT
>JAATEU010000155.1 GCA_015655565.1 Clostridiales bacterium | reverse complement strand
GTTTGGAAAATCATTGCACCGCTCTGGCCGCTCCACTTTGCGGTATACTGCGTCGCGATTTTGGGAGCGTAGCACCCACTACGCACCCGAAATCGCTCCTTGCCTCCCACAAAGTGGAGCATCCAGCCCGGCACAAGCATTTTTCAAACACACTCTAGAGCGGGTGTGGAAAATACAGGGTATTTTCACACCCTGATTAGAGGCAGTATCCGAAACTTCATTTCGGATATGCCATGGGAGTTAAGGTGATCAGATGAAAAGATATATTATCGGTGTAACCGGTGCTAGCGGAAGTGTGCTGTCTAAGCGGCTGTTAAGTTTTCTGTCGGGTCTTGAGGCGGAACTTCATATTATCATTACCGATACCGGGAAAAAAGTATTTGAATATGAAACGGGAACACTTTGGGATGCGTTTTTAATTTCACTGCGTCAGAATAAGGCATTCGTCCTGGTACATGATAACAATGACATGTTTGCCGGTGTAGCCAGCGGTTCCTTTGTTACCGAAGCCATGATGGTTGTACCGTGTTCCATGGCTACGGCAGCTAAAATTGCAACCGGTGCAGGCGGTAATTTACTCTGCCGCGCGGCGGATGTATGCCTGAAAGAAAAGACGAAACTTGTCTTATCGCCCAGGGAAGCACCCCTTCATGCAATCCATTTAAAAAACCTCCTTACCCTTAGTGAATGCGGGGCTGTTATTATACCGCCGGTTCCGGTGTTTTACGCTAAGTCGGAGAATTATGGGGATATGATAGACGGTATTGTAGGCAGGATTTTAAAATCCGCCGGAATTGAAAATGAACTTTATACAAAATGGAATAATGGAAAGGATATTTGAAATGAATTTAAAAAAGGCTTATGTATTATGTTTGATAGTATCCATGCTGCTGTTGTCGGCATGCTCGAAGGAAAAAAATAATTTAACGGTGGGTATCCTGCCGGATCTTGGCTCAATTCCCTTTGTTGTGGCAGAGCAGCAGGGTTATTTAGAGGATAATGTAATATTAGAAATCTATCAAAGTTCCGTGGACCGGGACAGCGCTCTTTATTCCGGCAATCTGGACGGAAGTATTTCGGATGTGCTGGCCGTCTGCCTTGCACAGGAGGGAGAATTTCCGGTATTTATCACCTCCCAAATATACGGACGATATGGTATTGTGGCAGGAAAGGATTCCGGTGTGACCGGTGCAAAAATGCTGGAGGGTAAAGAAATCGGACTCAGTCTGAATACGGTTATTGAATATGTAACAGACAGTATGGTTTTGGCAGACGGAGGGGATCCCGCTCTTCTTAAAAAGATTTCGGTGCCAAAGATACCGTCAAGGCTTGAGCTTTTGCAAAATAATCAGATTGATGCGATTGCTGTGCCGGAACCTTTTATTACGGCAGCAGGAAATGAAGGTGCAATCATAGTAAATACTTCCGATCAATTAGGAATAAATCCGGGTGTTATGTTATTTACCAAAGCTGCTGCAGAGAAAAAAAACAGTGAAATAAAAGCCTTATACGATGCCTATGATAAAGCGGTGGAATATATCAACAGTACGGATTCTGCCGAATTCATGCCTGCAGTCACTGAAAAACTTGGACTTCCTGAATCAGCTCTTGAAATTGTACTGCCGGAATATGAAAAAACGGCACTTCCGGAGGAAGAACAGGTATTAAATGCCATGAACTGGCTGATTGAAAAGGAGCTGCTGGAACAGGAATATACCTATGATGAACTTGTTAAAAAAATAAATTAAAATGTGTTGTTTAATCACGCTGCGCGATGGGAGCCAAAATGATAGAACTTGATATTCAGACAATTTATTATGAACCGGGACAGCCCATTCTGGAAGATATATCTTTTATAATTAATAAAGGTGAAATTGCCGCGCTGACCGGTGCTTCCGGAATCGGAAAGTCTACAATCCTGAAAATAATTGCAGGCATACATACCCGATACAAAGGAAGGATTACCATTCCGAAAAACAGCAGAATTGCATTTATCTCCCAGAACAATTGCCTGCTCCCGTGGAAAACGGTTTATGATAATATTGTTTTGTTAAGAAAAATAGAAAAAGGACGGGTGGATAAAAAAAGAGCGAGGGAACTGATTGAAAGTCTGGGTTTATCCGGATACGAAAAGCAATATCCACTGTTTCTCAGCGGCGGGCAATATCAAAGAGCAGCTCTCGGCCAGGTGTTTTTTTATGAACCTGACATTATATTGATGGATGAACCTTTTTCCGCACTGGATGTGAAAACAAAAAGGGAGGTTCAGGATATTTTTATGGAATTGCAGAAACAGCATACGATAACCACCTTATTTGTAACTCACAATGTGGAAGAAGCAGAATATATGGGAAGCAGGATCCTGAATTTAGAATCAAAGTAACCGGGAATACCATTAGAAAAAAGGAGGGTCAGGCATGATGAAAAAATGGTTTGGTACCCTGTTTCTGATTGTTTTATGGCAGATTCTGGCAGCCATAACGGATAATAACATATTTCCCACTTTTTTAGAGGTAATAAAAGCCATGGGTAAAAATTTTAATTTAATTATGATTCATGGCTTTTATAGCAGTTTGAGACTGATGGCAGGTGTTTTATTTGCGGTTATTATCGGAATGCCTGTGGGTATTTTAATCGGTTACCATAAACAATTGAGTGATTTTTTTTCACCGGTTATTTATTTGCTGGCACCGATACCTAAAATAGCACTGCTGCCGCTTATTATGCTTTTGTTTGGCATAGGTGATTTATCAAAGATTTTCATTATTTTTATTATTATGTTATTTCAGGTAATCGTGGCGGCCCATGATGCCGTAAAAAATATCCCCCGGGAGTATTTTATTCCCTTAAGAACAATCAGGGCAGGACATAAAGCAATTATTTTTCATATTATTATCCCGGCGGTACTCCCCGAAATGTTTACTGCTGTGCGTATCGGTCTGGCAACCGGCATTTCCGTGCTGTTTTTTGCTGAGACCTTTGGAACCAGATGGGGACTGGGCTTTTATATTATGGATATGTGGATGAGACTGGATTACAAACAGATGTATGCCGGCATTTTAATCCTTGGTGTCCTTGGACTCGTCAGCGTCACGCTGGTCAACAGGCTGCAAGGATATGTCTGCCCCTGGATACCCCGTCCGGATAAATAAAATAGCGTTGCGGTGCACGATAAAAGACACTCAAACAAATGCAGTGGACTGGCAGCCGCTAAAATCTAACAGTTACTGGAAAATTTATTTGAGTGTCTATAAAATTTAGAGATTATCAGTTATTTGCTCAATTGGTATATTTAATTCATAAAGCTTATTTTTTAATGGCAACCTTATATTTTTTAGTAATAGTACCTACCTTTGCAATCACGTATACGGTACCCGCTTTTTTTGCTGTCAGCTTTCCTGTTTTCTTATTTATCACAGCAAGCTTTGTATTTGATACACGGTATGTGATTTTACCGCTTATTCCATAGGTTTTTGCAGTAAAAGTATAAGATTTGCCAGCAGTGACAGCTGCTTGTTTCTTAATAAAACTTATATAGGGCTTCTTAACCGTGATTTTTGTAGTGAAATTTTTTGATGTGCCATTGATAGTAACTTTTGTCGTAATCGCTGCAGTTCCGGCTTTCTTAGCTGTTATAATGCCTTTGGCGGAAACGGCTGCAATTGATTTATTGCCGGAACTATAAGATACTGAAGTTACATCTTTTTTTGTCAATCCGGATGGAAAAGTTACTGCAATTTTACTGGTCTGGCCAATATATAATGTTTTATTGGAGGGAGTAACTTTAACAAAATCCAGGTAGCTTACCGGGGACGGTGTTGGAGCCGGAGTTGAGGTCGGAACCTGAGTTGGTTTCTGAGTTGGCTTCGGGGTTGGAATCGGCGAGACTTCAGGAATTGTCGGAGTCGGTGAAGCTTCAGGAACCGTTGGAGTTGGTGAAACTTCGGGAACCGCCGGAGTTGTTGCAGCCCCCTGATCAAGTGAATAGGTACCTTCATTCATGGCGTAATCAAATATAGTAACAGCCAGATCGGAGGATGTTTTACCCGTTAATCCCAAATCCTCCAAATCAGCAATAATTGGTGTGGATACACCTTTTTCATCTTCATCTATAAGGATAGAAGCGGCCGGATTGTCCGGATTTTCTTTATCAAACAGGAAAACAGCTGAAACATACTGGTTATCTTTGACACGGATCTGGATATTACTGTCATTTACCGTTACATTTTCAAGAACCGGTGATTCGATATCGATTGTAATTGGAAATAAAATAGTATTGTTTGTATTATTTTGTTGGTGTTCACTATAATCCAATTCCCCATCTGCCTTAAAAGTAACTACGGTATTGTTATCAAATAAATTGCCGTTGCCGTCTCTTCCTTCCCAGGCCAGATTTTCAATATAGGCAGGTTTGATAAATTTTTGTGTGGCATTATAGGTTGACTTTGTTTCGTAAGTTTGGGAGCCGGAATCAATAACAGTTCCGTCTGCATCCGTGATAGACCAGTTTAAGTTTAGGGCATTTCTTAATAAGCTGAATTGGGCTATATCAAAACTATCAAATTCTCCGTCGGAATTTGGTGAAATCGCAATTTTGTCTTCATCTGCCGCCGGCTGAAGAGTGTCATATAAATCCTGGTAAATAGACGGATTATATTCTCCGATTAGGGCATAAGCATTTCCGTCAAAGGGGTTTACTCCCAAATAACTATATCCGTCATAGCCTCCGGTGTATAATGCATGGATACTTTGCTGGTATCCCTGTAAATTATTTGCAGACCCTGAATCGAATAAGGGAGCCTGCGTCCAGTCACCATAGAATCCCATAAAAGGAAGGGTTAAATCGTAAGGAGTTTCTACGGAATTCAAGATGACAAAGCCATCAATAAATTCTCCGTTATCAAAACTTGCATCCAGATAATCTTTAACCGGATCTGATAAACGAATGGTAACGGTAACCTCTACATCATCTCCGGGCTGCAAAGTAATAATATCCGTATAGTTTCCGTCAACTGAGATAATTACGTTGGTATCTCCGCTGATATCATAAGGCGTTTCACCAATTACACCTCCGTTGTCATTTTCTGTTAATGTGGTGATTTCCGGAATAAAAGTAATCGCTGAACCGGTAACCGATTTGATATGAAATGATTTTTTAAATTCCCCGGTTTTCAGTACATCGTCGCCAAGATTTAATTTAGGTCTCTGATATTCTTCTTCCCCATCCACAACATAAAGATACGCATCGGTATTTACTGCATTATATACATTAACAATTCCACTGCCCTGTTTACGTGGCGAGTAATAGGTTCCGCCGGAATTTTTTGCCGGAACGGCCGTGCTCATTAATAAAGCATTTGCCAATTCTGAATTTTCATATTCAGTTGAAAATTTCTCCGCAGAGTTTAAATATTGTTTTACTAATGCAAAAGTACCGGCAATATGGGGAGCAGCCATAGAGGTTCCGCTCATACTTCCGTATTGATTGAATGGTAAGGTCGAATAAATATTTTCACCCGGCGCGGATATTTCAGGCTTTAATTTTAAATCGGGTGTTACACCCCAGGAGGAGAAATCGGAAGATTGATTTGCATTATCATCCGGAAAAATTCCCGAATCACTGGTAACGGTAACTATCTTATCGGCAACACTTAATAATTTTTTTCCGTCCTCCTGTGTAATGAAAACAGCCGGAATTACATAATTCTCAATTGCCATGGAAATGGTTCCCGGCTGATTATTGTAAACAATAATACCGATAGCTCCATGGTTGGATGCATTTAACAGTTTATCGTTAAATGTAATGGAACCCCGCTGTACCAATGCTATTTTGTCGTTTAAGTCAATTTCATCATAGTCGGAATCATTTCCTGCATTGGGAATCGGTACATATTCGATAGCACTCCCGGAAACAACGGATAAATTACCGAATAAGGGCTGGCTTTCGGTTGCTGTTTCGGTGTATGGAATTTTTTGCCCGTCAACTTCAAAGTAAGAAGTATGGTAATTCGCATTCACTGTGCTGGCAACTGAAGTGGAAGCCGTATAAGTGGAGGGTGTTCCAACTACGGAAGTATCCGGATTGCCGCTTAAGGCATATCCGTTTAAACCGTTGTTGTAGGAACTGCTGTGACTATTGCCTGCTGATACGGCCAGAGCAATACCTGCTTTTGCAATACGGTCATATACATCTGTAACCGAGGCTTCTCCTTCATCTGTAAATCCGCTGGCTGAACCCAGACTCATGTTGATTACGTCGGCCCCCAGTGTTACCGTATCATCTAAAGCAGCAAGGATGTCCTCTGTATATGCACCGGTACTTCCTATGGTATCGCTGAATACCTTCATGATAAGCAATTGAGCTTCCGGTGCAACCCCCGTAATTTTGTCACTGTCACCGTCCGGCGCCGCAATGGTGCCTGCTACATGGGTGCCGTGCTCATTGCCATTTAATTCAACGGATAACCGGGACGGGGTTACTTTTGTATCCTTGTCGGCATAATCATAGGCATAGGGTATTTTTGCACTTACATAGGTTTTTCCCGCATCCGTGACATCGGATTTCAGACCTGTACTTTCGTTTATTTTCTGCTGGATATCATCAACGGTAAATTTAGGCAGAGCCGGAACCGTCTGAAATCCCGTGTGGTCCGTATCAAGCCCGGTATCCAAAACAGCCACGACGGTACCTTCTCCCCTATAGTTTAAATCCCAGGTTAAAACCGCACCGATAGTATTGGTACTGGTATCCATGACCGGTTCTATTTTTTCATAATATCCGGCGATATAAGTGGTTTTTACTGTTGGCAACTTTTTAATTTCCCCTAATGCCTTGTATTTTACTTTTACCGCAAAGCCGTTCATGACTGCAGTATAATTGTAAAGTACATCGGCAGTACTTTCCACGGATTTTAATGCCTGTAATTTGTCAGTGACTTTCTTCTGCTGCTTTAATAAACGGTTTGTTATCTGTTCCGCCTCATTTGTTCCTGCGTATTCATCAAAACTTGATTTCTGACCGGAATAACGGGTTGCGTCAATCTTAGCATAATGCTCCAGCAGTGGTATCTCCTCTAATTCTACGATTACCGTAACCTCATCCTCCGGTCCGTAATCCGTACCTAAAGTATTTCCGCTGACCGTATTTTTCTTAATTTCATCCGGGTTTTCAACCTTTGTAAATGTTTTTAATTCCTCTTGTACAACAGCGGTCTTAGCAAAGATTACCGGATTGGCCATAATTGATGTAACCATGAATACTATGACTGTTATGGCTGCCGTGATTTTTTTTCTCATTATTATACCCATTGCATATCGCAAGCAGGCTTGCGATACTGCCACAAATAAATAGGTTGAAAGAATTAATTGTGGCATTCCTTTCATATATTATATTTTCTTTCAACTTTACTCCCTCTCTTTCATTATCTATACCGCCCTGTTATTTGCCCGTTTAAAAGTCAGACGGTTATTCCGGATCCGCTGCCGTTATCTGGCTTTAACTACTGCGCAGCTTCCCTGCTGTTTCGGTGAAAGCCCGATAGCTTAAGATTTTGCAGTGGCTCAATAATAGGAACTGATATATTATTTGGTAATAAATTATTGGATTAATATAAATTATTCTAAGGAACAACCCCCTATTTCAGGAATAGAGAATATGCTTTTGTAATCTCCTTATGAATTATTTAAATCTTATATAGTATAGCATAATTTTCATTGAATTACAATATATGGAAAGTATTCGACACGAAAAAGCATGAACGAAACATATGACTCTAAGGAATTTCAAAAAATTCTGAAAGCAAAAGTGAAATAGACGGGGATTGAAAATCTGCCAAAATAATATATAATGTCATAAGGATACAATCAAGTTAACGAGGAAGGCAGTAAATGAAAAACTCAATTATTATCATATTGTATAAACTATTGGAAGCAGAAATTTTTTTGGAAGATTTTTATGGGAAATTTGCTCACAGCGATTTTGTTAAAAATATATATGCTTTAAAAAATACGGCAATTATTCTTACTGATGTAGAAAATAAACATGCTCAGGTATTTAAGCGTTTGATTGAGGAGACGGAATCAAAAAAAACTGTTATTTTAGATGAAAATATTATGGCTGAGGTAGACTATATTTTAGTAAATTTAAAACAATCTATGAATAGTTATGGTATCACAACAGCCGGCCAATTGATTGCGAAGGCGGTTGATAATGAAAATAAACATATTTTTTTAATGAGCCATATCATCAAATTATTGAAAAAAGAAACATCGGTTTCATATATAAAAGAATTATTTGTATTTTTGCTGGAGGAGGAACAGAGGCATCTTGCTAATCTGCGGCCGTTTTTATCTGACAGGAAATTACCTCCTGTCAGATAAAAAACACGACCGGAGGCATGACACGGGGGAGGAAGTTTGTCACTGAAGTGACAGCGGGTCAGTGCCAGAGTCTGACAAATCAGGCACTTTTCTGTAAGAAGAGCATCCGCTGAAAATAAGAAAAGCGGTAAGCAGGATAGAGCCAAGCAGTGCCAGCGGACCTGAAATATCCACTTTAACTAATACCCAACCAAAAAAGAATAATAATTCCAATGAATATACTATTGACAGGTTGTTCAATTAGTAGGTATAATTTTTATGAAGTGAAAAAAATCGAATTATTAAAAATTATGACGGAAGCGAAAACTTATGTTAAAAATAAAAGCATTTATTGAAAAAGGTAATAACATCAAAATAGTTTTAATCGTTACATTTTTATTAAGTGTTATCCTGAGAACTGTTTTAGGAATAGCATGTGGACAGATGAATGTATTTTATGACGAATTATTACATTGGAATTTAAGCAAGTCAGTTTTTTATCATTTAGGAAGTAATTTTAGAAACGATATATTAAGCTATAAAGAAATACTATATTCAATTGTAATTTCCGGTTCCCATATTTTCGGTAATACGGAAACCCAGTATTATATAGCAGTTGGAATTAATTCCGTATTAATGTCGTCTGTTATATTTCCGGTATATTTTATGTCCTCCAGGTTTCTGAATAATAAATATCGTGCCGGTATCATAGCTTTCATAAGCGTAATGCTGCCGGAAATGTTTTATACGACGAAGATTCTTCAGGAAAACCTGTTTTATCCCATGACTATTTGGTTCTTTTATATATTTATCGTATTAATATTAAAAGAGCAGTACAGGATAAGAAATGTTCTCCTGCTTGGCGGTTATGTATTTTTAGTAAGTTTATGCAAACAAATGGCTCTGAATATTTTTGCAGGGGTTATTTTGTATTATATTCTTCAGTTCTTATTTTTTGATAAAGGAAACAGAAAAAAGTGCTTTATAAGCCTGCTTTATTTTGTCACGATGTTTTTAGTGTTGAAGGTTTCCTATGACATCCTGTTTAACATAGTGAACGGCATAGCAAAAGAATCCTCTGCGGAGGTTACGATTATTGCCATACTGCAAAACCTGTTGGACAGTTACTTATTAAGCAGATTGATCTATCCGGCCTTAACCTACCTTCTAATGTCGGCTTTGTATTTTGGATTTTTTACCCTGTTTTTACCGTTATCCATAGGAAAAGACTTAAATAAGGAAGAACGTAATTTATTTATTATAATTGGGACAATATTAATATCTACCATAACCGTTATCTGCCTTAGGATTGTACCGGCGGAGAATTTGGATGAGATGACCGCACGGTTTCATTTTATATATATGTTCTTTTTAATAATACCTTTATTGATACTTTTTTTCAGTATTTATGATAAAATACGGAAGGTTAAACAAAATCGGAGGATCATTTTCCTTTCATTCACATATATTCTGTTATTGAATTATATTAGTATTATGCCGGCTGAAGGTTCTACGATTGACTGTGTAGGTGCAAATTATATTAAATATCTTTTTAACAGTGAAATGATGGTAAACACCTTATATATGCTGATTATAACAGGTATTTCCATCTGTCTGTACCTGTTATACAAAAAGAAAATTAAATTATTTTATTCCGTTATCCTTGCCGGTCTTTTGTTATCGGGGGTTATCAGCAATCTTTATACTTATATTTATTTGTATAATGATAAACAGGATTCAATCAATAAAAAAGAGGATGCCCTCATTTTAAATGAATATTTTGAAAACCGGAAAGATTTTGACTGGAACTCCTTACTGGTCATTTCAGACCGTAATACTTCCGATGCAAAACTGGAATCTTTTCTGAAACGTCCCGATTACTATTATTCGAAAACAGAAGATTTTACCGGGTATATAAAGGAGCATCCGGGAGAATCCTTTTCCGGGCTTAATTTATACAGTTTTAACCATCAATTTTATGATATAAAGGCAGCTTATCCGGAATATATCCTTACAAATAAATGGATTTCAATAAATGGCTATGATAAAGTAGATTTAGACTTGAGCAGGTACTATTTGTATTCCAGGAATAAGGAAGCAATGAATTAGAAATTTAGAGAGAAGAGATAATTAAATTGGGCCGCACAGAGAAAAATAGGAATGCCAGAATGTTTATTTGGAATACGGTTGGAATCATGTGTAATGCAGGTACCTCCTTTCTGTTGTTAATATTTGTAACACGGATATGCGGTGATATCAGTGCCGGTATTTTTGCCTTGGGTTTTGCAAATGCGCAATTGATGTTAACTATCGGCAGATTTGGAATGAGGGCTTACCAGGCTACGGATATAAAATCCTCCGTAAAATTTTCCACTTATTTTATATCAAGATTAATTACCTGCATATTAATGCTGATCATAAGTCTGATATACATAAGGTGGAACGGATATTCTTTTACAAAAGCCGCAATCGTGTTCAGTATCTGCGTAATTAAAATGGCTGATGCCCTGGAAGATGTATTTCATGGGCTGTTTCAGCAGAATGGCCGCATTGATGTTGCCGGTAAGTTATTAACCCTGAGAAACCTGATAACCATCACAGCTTTTATTATAATTTTAGCGGCAACCGGAGATTTATTAATTACCTGTATTGCAGTCGGTATTTTATCCATTGCTGCCTGCATCCTGCTAAATTTACCTGCGGCTAAAAAGATGGTAAAAGTAAAATTTACAATTAGCAAAAAGGAAATAATTACATTATTTTTAAACTGTTTTCCATTGTTCATCGGCAGTTTTTTGTCATTATATATTTATAATGTCCCCAAATATATGATAGACAGGTATCTGACGGAGGATATACAAGCCTTTTACAGTATTTTATTTATGCCTGCGTTTGTTATTAATTTATTCAGCGAATTTGTTTTTAAACCATTATTAACGGATATAGCAATAAAATGGGAACGAAACCAAATGAAAAACTTTGTAAATTATATATTCCGGTTATTAACCGGTATAATATTCATAACTGTAATTGTTGTCGGAGCAGGATATTTCCTTGGAAACGAAGTATTATCCCTTATTTATGGGGTAGATCTTATGAAATACCGGACGGAACTGGTACTGCTGCTTTGCGGCGGGGGTTTTGGGGCTTGTGTTTACTTATTATTTCATGTATTAACTGCAATGAGACAACAGAGCTATCTCCTGGCAGGATATGTTTTTACAGCCTTATTAATCACCTTCCTGTGCCCGGTTTTTGTACAAAATTATAATATGCTTGGTGCGGCAATTGCCTGCTTTTTATCAAGTATACTATTATTTATTATCTTTACAATCAGGTTGTCGGTAAGTGTCATAAGAAAATTAAGAACGGCTTGATTAAACAGGAGCAGGAGACCAGGTTGAAAGAAGTATAAAAAGAAAGGATGTTTTGCGGCTGTCTCTTTCTTTCAACCTTTTATTTGAGGCAGTACCGCAGG
>JAATEU010000219.1 GCA_015655565.1 Clostridiales bacterium | reverse complement strand
TTTTAATAATGACGGAAAAGCGGAAATGGCTTTGAAGACGGCGCCTGGGACCAAAATGACTGTTTATCATCCGGACGGCACCATAAAATCGGAAAAATATATTACCCTGCCCGGGGAAGATGTGAAAGCCGGTTATGGAAATAATGATAATTATGTTTGTTCGGCACAGGATTATAGAAAGCATATGGCTGCAAGGTTTATGGAATGGGACAGCCACCCGGAAGTAAAAGCCGGAAGATGGCCCAAAACCTTAGAGGAATGCTTTGGAACAGAACCAAAATATAAGTACCCGCTTGAGGAAGAAGATGCGGAAAAATTAACCGATTATTTTATTTATGAATATGCACCGAAGAGAAGTAAAAAAAACAGACTGGATCAATTTGAAGGCTTTATTATGTCAGGGCCTGAGTATCTTACCATGTTCTCCGGTGCCGGAGAGGAATTAGAGACCATACCCTTTTTATTCGGCCGTGTGGATGATGGTTTAATTTGGGGGGATTATTCCATGAACCGTATGGAACCCTGCAACCGCGTGGACCGTTTTTTGTCCGGAGTTGCATATTTAGACGGAGAACGTCCATATCTGATTCTATGCCGTGGTTATTACACCCGGGCCGCCATTGCGGTTTATGACTTTTTTGAAGGACATTTCAGGGAGCATTTTGTAATTGATTCCGGCTTTGTACCAATGGATAATCCCTTTTGTGATAATCCCCACAAAAAAACAGGAACGGATCCCGTATACGGAACTTTGGCAGGCCAGGGCAACCACAGTCTGGCAACCGCAGATGTGGATGGAGACGGATGCCAGGAAATCATTTACGGTGCGGCGGTCATTGACCATGACGGCAGCCTGCTTTATAGCAGCTTCGGGTATCTTCCCGACGGTACGTATGCGAAATTCGGCCATGGCGATGCCATGCATGTTGCCGATATTGACCCGGATAAACCGGGACTTGAGATTTTTAATGTGTTTGAAGGAGGTAAGGCGGCCCCTTATGGTTTTGCATTAAGAGATGCGGAAACAGGTGAAGTTATATTTGGAAAATATGCCGAGACGGATTTAGGCCGCTGTATGATCGGCGATATTAATCCCAATGTCAGAGGCCTGCAGGTATGGGTAAATGAGGTATATTCCTGTACCGGACGGTTATTGGAGGAGAAAGCTCCCGGTACTAATCAAAGCATCAGGTGGGCGGGGGATATGAGTACCCAGCTCCTGGACGGAGCCGACCTGTTCGGATTCCACAGCGGAGTAATCAATGACAATACCCATGGTATCCTGCTGAATCCGGAAGGTATGGCGACGAATAATGGAACCAAAGGGAACCCCTGCTTAATTGCCGATCTATTCGGGGATTTCAGGGAGGAACTTTTACTTCGGAAAGCAGATAACAGTGCGGTCAGGATTTTTACCGGCACCGAACTTACCCACCATAAACTTTTTACATTAATGCATGATATTCAGTACCGCACCTCCGTGGCATGGCAGAATAACTGTTATAACCAGCCGGGATATACGAAATTTTATTATGCTTCCGACATGGAATGGAAATATGTATTACCGTATTTGGCATAAACTTGTTTTGGCGCTACCTGACCCCGCATTTTCTATGAAAAGCACTTGAGAATAGCTTGCGGAAGGAGAAACCGGATAATTGCCAAAATAATATAATTGCGGAACGAATTTACAGGTGTTTTTGTGAAAAACACACCTCCCGTTAGAACATTGGCAGAAATCTTTACAGAAAAAAATGAGAGTCCAGTGCAGGTTACAATCTCTGAAAAAGGCCAGGATTATTACAGAAAAAGTATACAGGAACTCAATGGAGAAGCCGAAAGCTATGATGCTATGATTGAGGATCGAAATAAGCTACTGGAAGCTGATCTATCTACAGATCTTGACTACGATTTCCAACTGGGTGGAGAAGTGAATAAATACAAACAGGAAGGAGTCCATTTATCAACAAAGGAGAAGGCAGACAATTTATTAAAAGCGTATGCAAATCTGTATGATGAGATTGTACAGTGTTACGAGAATGGAACCCGGGAAATCCATGTAGAAGATGAAAGTTCAGAAAAGGGCTATCGTATTTTGCTAAGGATGAAGAAATCGATGCGCTGAATAATTCCTACAGAAAATATGCAGATGATCTTCAGGCACAGGCAGAACAGGCGCCAGAAATTCAAAGAGCCTTAGAAAAGTATATGAAAAAATTATCTGAAATGGGCGTTGAAAAACCAAGTCTGGCACAAAATTATTATGATAGCGTTTATTTAAAGAAAAAAGATGAAATCATTCCAGAGAATATAAGTAAAAAAATGGTGGATGCGGTATCAATATTTAGAGAGCAATACACAACGACTGCGAATCTATCAGATTTGTTAGCTGCTATAAAAGTATTTTGATGGTAGGTTGATTCTGTGTAAATTGGGATATGATAACATATAGATAAAAGTATTATTTTCTTTATTTTAATATTTGTTTGCGTGCAGAATATTAAATATCACCCCTGGTTACTTCGACGTGTTTATAAAATAAATAAATTTCTATGCAATAGTTATAACTGTTTTAGTGATGGGGTACAATAAAATATATTGTTGTACTCCTATTTTTATTTCTAAAAAACTAAACAGCTGGCCGGAAAATCTGAAAAAAAATCATAATAAAGATAATTATGAATAAAAACATTTGAAGATGTGTATAAAAAAATATGAATAATCACAATATAAACGAAGGATGAATGAATTTGTGGAATGATATTGACGAAAGACGGCGTGAATTTATATAATACAATAGAAGATTAGTACAAAACAGGATGAATTTTGACATATATTCAGTGTTTCTAAAATAAATTTGACAGAGGCAAAAATATGCATCTCAATTATCAGATGGACACTGTTCTGGAAGCCTCAATGAACAGTTATATGCCCATTGGCGTATATGAGGTAATGCAATGCTTGGATATTTCAAAAAGTGCGGCCTATCTTTTAATACAGGACTGCGAAATCTGGCTCAAAGAGAATAAAATTGAGTTTATTTCTTCCGACCTACGCCGGGAATTGAACCTTGCCGATCAAGCATCCAGAGATAAACTAAGGGAAAGCCTTTCCGGGATGAAACCTGCCGATTATGATTTCTCCGTAAAGGAACGGAGGATTTATATTATCCTGATGCTGCTGCGAAGGAAAAATGTGAGGACAAATGAAATTATAGAACGTTTTCATGTCAGCCGGAATACCTGTATTCTGGATTTTGCCGGGGTCAATAAGCTGCTGCAGCCATTTAATGCGGGTTTTTCGTCAGGAAATTTTGGATATACATTACGTGGAAATGAATACGATGTGTACAGGCTGTGTCTTTGGGCAGTTTCTGAAATTTTATATGAACTTTATCCTAATAATTATGAAATGGCAATATCATTATTTGATTTTCCAAAAGAGATGGTGGAGAATATCTATCGGACACTTTTGGGTACCATGAATCAATTTAAAATTTTATGCAACCGTGAGGCTGGATATATCTTTTCAATGACATTTACACTGGTAAAAATAAGAATCAGCTTAAAAGGGTTATTTCCCATAGAAAACATCCCCCACTATGAGGAGATGAACCGATACAGCTATCGGATACGGAGAATGTTAATTCATCTTGGCATTGTAGAGGAGGTGCTCCGGGATTTTTGCCCAGGATCCGGCAAAGGGTTCCTGGAAGATTCCCAAAAAGTTGAAGCGGCAGAATGCCTGTCAAGAATGTTGATTTACGTCTGCGCTGAAACTGGAAATGATTTAATTGCCATTCATGTGAATGAAGAGGATTTAAAACGCTATGCCGTACAAATCATACAGCAGTATGAGTGTTATGCCGGAATAGTGTTTGAAGACAGGGAAGAATTGAAAAATACGGTAGCCTTAAGCATGAAATGTGTGTTGCTTCGAAAAAAATATGGTTTTTTCATTTTTAATCCGCTGATCAAAGAAATAAGGAAGCATTATAGCCATATCATCCATATTACCAATAAGGCATTAGAGGGAATCCATTATATTGAAAAACCGGTTTCTGAAGTGGAATCCATTCGTTTCAGCGTTAATTTCCTGGGCTGGATGTATAAAAGCAAACGGGTAACTTTTCAGACACCCCATATTTTAGTGATGTGTGCAGGAAATGCAGGGACCGGTATTCTGATGCAGGGTCAGATTGAAAAACTGGTTCCCGAAGCTAAAATACGCACAGTCTCTTTGCTTCAGGAATATTCAAAATTTACGGAACACATTGATTTCATTGTCAGTACTATTCCTGTTGAGATAAAAGACATCCCGGTAGTAGTTGTGAATGTTTTTCTGACAGAATATGATAAATACCGGATTCGGAAAATAATAGAAAATAAATCGGTTAGGGACTTGGATTTAAAACGGTTTATACAGGATTTTATAATAATGGCAAAAGATTTTATTACTTCGGAGGAGGTGCCTCTTTTGAGGCACAGAGTGGAGGAATATTTTAAAATCAATAAGGCTAAAATTATTTACGAAACAGAGGGAAAACCAATGCTAAAAGATTTAATTTCAGAAAGAAGAATTCAGATTGTTGATTTTGCAGAAGATTGGAGGGCAGCCATCCGCTTAGCGGCAAAACCTTTGGAGGAGGATCAGAGTATTGAACCTTCTTATACGGAAGCGATGATCCATACGGTAGAGACACTGGGGCCATATATCGTATTGGCACCGGGCATCGCCCTTCCCCATGCCCGTCCGGAAGCAGGCGTCTGTGTCATGTCAATGGCTTTGATGAAAGTAAAGGAAAAGGTATATTTCAGTGAAGATAAGTATGCAAATTTATTTTTTGTACTGGCCAGTATAGACGGAAGCAGCCATTTGGATGCCTTAAGAGAACTATCCATGATTTTTAGTGATGAAGCTGCTTTGGATAAATTTATGAAGGCGGAAACCACAAATGAACTTTACAGGTTGATTCAGTAACGGCTGCCAAATTAATATGATAGGAGGAGAGACTACTATGAAAATTTTATGTGTATGCGGCTTAGGCCAGGGTTCCAGTTTGATTTTACGTATGAGTGTAGAGGATATTTTAAAAGCAAAAGGCATTTATGCGGATATTGACAATACGGATGCATCTTCTGCATCTTTTGAACGGTGTGATTATATCATTACCTCCGGTGAGATTGCGGAAAGTATCAGCAATCCAAAGGCAAAGGTGATTATTGTAAGCAATTACTTTAACAAAGCCAGTATTGAGAAGGAAATTTCAGAGATATTTGAAGAATAGTATTTATAGGGATGCGGTTCCTATCAAATATAAATTAAAAATTGGAGGGAAAATGTATGGTATTTATTTCAGATGTTGCAACATGGTTAGCGAATAATATTTTCGGTGTTCCGACATTTTTATTGATGCTGATTGTATTGGCAGGACATTTGCTGCAGAAATCACCTGTAGAAAAAGTTATCTCAGGTACAATCAAGGCCGGTGTAGGTTTTTTGATTATAAACGCAGGTTCCAGTGTTATTTCAACAAGCCTCACATCATTTACCAATGTCTGGTCGGAAGTTTTTGGACTGCAGGCTGCTTCTTATGTTGACAGGACTGATTTTACTGCGGATTTTGGCAGTACGGTTGCCTTAATTATGCTGTTTGGATTTTTAATCAATGTAATTTTGGCAAGATTTACGAAGTTTAAGTACATTTATTTGACAGGCCATATGATGTGGTGGGTATCCTTGATTTTCACCGGGGTGATAGTAAATGTATATCCGGATGTAAGCAAGACGGTTTTGATTTGTGTATTATCGCCGGTTATGGGTATTTACTGGACCTTGCAGCCTGCACTGACGCAAAAATATGTCAGCAAAGTTACAGGCGGCAATGATGTGGCTTTGGCCCATACGGTGGGTATTGGCGCATGGCTGTCCGGTCTTTGCGGCAACTTATTTGCAAAGAATAAAAAAGATTCGGAATCATTAAAATTCCCTAAGGGTTTATCATTCTTACGTGACAATAATGTTATTACCGGGCTTGTAATGATTTTATTCTTTATTGTCGCTACGGCTATTGTCATAGTTAAGAATACGGAATCCGGTGCAGCTTTAATGGCAACCTCAGGAGATCAGAGTTTTATGATTTACGGTATCGTTCAGTCGTTAACTTTTGTTGCCGGTATTGCTGTTGTACTTGCCGGTGTTAAAATGTTCATTGGTGAAATTGTTCCTGCATTCAGGGGAATTTCTTCAAAGGTAGTTCCCAATGCGATTCCTGCCCTGGATTGTCCAATTCTCTTTACTTATGCACCAAATGCAACAATTATCGGTTTTTTCGGTGCATTCCTTGGCAGTATCATCTGGATGGGAATTCTTGGGGTAACTGCAGGATATGTATTCGTACCTTCCATGATTGTTTTATTCTTCCACGGTGCGACGGCCGGTATTCTTGGTAACTCCACCGGAGGTGTAAAAGGTGCTTTTCTTGGCGGACTTATTATTGGTACGATTGTTGCTCTGGGACAGTGGCTCTGCATTACTTACCTGATAGATGCGACAATACCTGCAACCGCAGCCTGGGCAGGCGATACGGATCAATTTATCCTGGCGCCGATTATTACGGCGATTGGGAGATTATTAAAAAGTATTTTTAATATATAGCATCAATTTTTTCCGATGTTTCCGAGTGTTGCGTTCAGGGCGTTGTATCGGATGAATCGGCGCAGGCGAATTACAATAAGGCGGGATATGGCGGTACGCCATATCCTGTTTTGAACAAGGGAAAGGTGGAACCAGGAGATGAGTTTTGTCAGAACGTTATTTGGAGATATTAAACCGGAGGAAATGGGCTTTACTTTAGCACATGAGCATATCGTATGCAGACCGCCTCACTGGATTTGGAAAAATATATCCGACCTGTTGTTGGACGACCCGGAAAAGTCTGTATTGGATGTTGAGGATTATAAGAATGCAGGAGGAAGAACCATTGTAGATGCGACAGCCATTGACTATGGGCGCGATGTAAAAGCGGTTGCGGAAATTTCCGGAAAAACAGGGATTACTATAATTGGTACGGCAGGTTTTAATAAAAGTTTTTTATGGGAGGCACCATTGGATCACCGGCTTTCTTCTTTGATAGGCGGGTATCCTGATTTCAGAAGCTGGCTTACTTCAGCTTCCGTAGAAAAATTAACGGATTTTGTAGAAGATGAAGTAGAAAAAGGATTGGAAGGAACGGCTTATAAGGCGGGCCAGGTAAAATTCGGTACGGGATATAATACGATTTCCCCCTTGGAAATTAAAACGATAGAGGTAGCAAGTGCAGTTCATTTAAAAACAGGCGCACCCATTCATGCCCACACAGAGGCGGGTACTATGGCGCTTAAGCAGATTGAAATATTAAAAGCCTGCGGAGTGGAGCCGAAAAATGCAAGCATAGGGCATATGGACCGAAATTTGGATTTGTGGTATCATAGGAAAATTGCGGAGACCGGTGCATTTATTTCTTTTGACGGCATTGGAAAAATTAAATATCATCCGGAAAGTACATTGATTCACCATATTATAGCATTGATAAAAGACGGTTTTCAAAGGCGGATTTTAATTTCAGGAGATACGGCGAGAAGATCTTATTACAGACATTACGGTTATGGCCTGGGATTGGATTTTTCCATTACCGGATGGATTCCCCAATTCAGGGAAATGGCTGCGGAGGCAGGGTTGGATGCAGAAGCGGTGCTGTATGATTTCTTTGTACGAAATCCCGCAGAATGCATGACATTTAAAAAATAGCATCAATTATATGAAATATCAGGCTGGAGTGTGTGTGAAAAATCATCGTACCGTTCTGAACGCCCCACTTTGGGGTATACTGCGATGCAATTTTGGGAATGTAGCACCACTACACTCCCAAAATCGCGCCTTGTCTCCCGCAAAGTGAAACGCCCGGCCCGGTACAGGCATTTTTCAAACACACTCTAAGCCGGTAAGAGTATTTTCGGAGACGAAGTTGAATTAGAGAGGCCGTGGGAGCTTTTAAGAGTATCTGTTCAGGAAAAACTTGGTGATATGCCAGGAAGCAAATGAAAAAGTATATTGGAGATTTTAGAAAATAAGACAGGAGTGTGCAGTATGAGCGGAAGAAGCGGGTATTTGTGGGAAGAAAATTCTTCTGAGAAGGCAAAGGAATGGATAAAAGAGAATAAAACGGCAATTTTGCCTTTTGGGGCGGTAGAAGATCACGGACCTCATTTGCCGGTAGGAACGGATAACTTTATCTGTGAAAAGGTTTGTGAATTGTTAGCGGAAGAAACGGGAGATTTTGTGCTTCCTACAATAAAGTATAGTTATGTATGGAGTCTGGGAGACCGGATAGGAACCATATCGCTGAGTTTTGATACATTACGCAGGATGGTTGTTGAAATTGCCTGTGAACTTTACCGGCAGGGATTTCATACACTGGTCTGCATAGATGCGCATATTGGGAATACACCGATAGTTAAGGCGGCTGTCAGGGATATTCTTGAGATTCATCCGGATATGAAGTGCATGTATTTTGCCTATCTGGATTTTGCGTCCTCCGTGGATGTGTTCGAGTCGCCGAGAGCATCCGGGAAATATATCCATGCCTGCGAAATTGAAACTTCTGCCCTGCTTTATGCAAAGCCGGAAACAGTTGACATGAGCAGGGCGGTTTTAAACTATCCGGATTTTCCGCCGAGGAGCGGTTATCTGAATTTGAGATGGAGTGAATTTACGGAGGTGGCAATTCTTGGAGATCCAACCTGTGCGACGCAGGAAAAGGGAGAAGTATTGTTAGAAGCTGCAGTTAAAAAGATGGCAGGGTTTATTCGGGAGGAAAGGAAATTGCAACCATGGAAATGATAAATGCGTATTTGGATATTGTGGGACAGCTGTTGGACAGAGTGAAATTAACACAGCAGGAAGAACTTGAGAAGGCTGCAAGGCTGATTGCCGACTGTATAAAAAAGGACGGACTCATTTATATATACGGCAGCGGACATGCACATATGTCAGGAGAAGAACTTTTTTACCGGGCCGGCGGACTGGCCAATGTCTATCCGGTTTTTGTAGAACCGTTGATGCTGCATGAAGCCGCCGCCCTGTCTTCAAAACTGGAAAAGCAAGAGGGATATCTGACGGATATAATAGGGAATTTACAAATTTGTGAAAAGGATGTTTTTATTGTTGTGTCTACTTCCGGCAGAAATGCAACTCCGATTGATACTGCCCTGATTGCAAAGAAAAAAGGTGCCAGGCTGATTACTATATTCAGCAGAGAGTATGCAATGTATGCACCAAGCGGACACAGCAGTAAAATGAGATTGCCGGATCTTGGAGATGCCAGGATAGATAATGGTGTACCCGTTGGAGATGCCTGCTTAAGCCTGGAAGGTGTAGAACCTAAGTTCTCACCTGTTTCTTCCGTGGTAAATTTAACAGTATTACAGGCGGTGATTGGAGAAGCAGTTAATTTCTGTGTCAAAGATGGTTATAAGGATATTCCGGTTTTTAAAAGCGGAAATATGACGGACGGTGCGGAGTACAACCAGGCTATGATTGAAAAATACGGGAAAAGGATTCCCCCGTTGAAATAATATGGAAAGCATATTAAAGTAAATTTCCAGGAAGAACTTAATATTCAGGGGGAGAACGGCATTTGTCAGATGTCCGCCCAGGACAAACACGGAAAGTCAAATTCTAAAAAAATTCCCGGCAATTTTCTTGATGCGTTTGTCCTGCTGCCGCCCCTTAAGGATATAATATCAGAAATAAACTCTAATTCAGGATACCCAATAACAATTCCAATAATTCCGTATTTTTCTCAGGTGTCATAAAACAAAAGCGTATAAATTTCTGGTCTAAGAAAGGAAAATTTGAACAGTCACGTATCATTAAACCCTTTCGGATTGCTGCATCAAAAATATCGGCGGAAGTTATTCCCTCTTTTCGTATCTTAACTAAAACAAAATTAGCGGTTGAAGGGTATACTTTTACGTTTTTACAGGAAGCAAGCAGCTGACAGACCCTGCTTTTTTCTTCCTTTATCAGCTTTCTGGTTTTAGTGATATATTCCGTATCCGTGAACATAATTTCTCCGGCAATAGCGGCCAGGGTATTAATGGTCCAGGGATTTTTTCTTTGGTTGACCGCTTTTAATAAATCAGCATTGACGCAGATGGCATAACCCAGGCGCAAGCCGGGGGCGGCAAAAAATTTTGAGATGCCGCGGAGGATAATAATGTTATTATAATAGCCTGTCAGGGGGACGGAGGTAATCTGCTCCATATCCTGTGCAAATTCCACATAGGTTTCATCTACCATACACAGGATGTCCCTTTGTTTGCAGATATCCAGTATTTTTCTCATATGGTCCCGGGGAATGGCCGTGGAAGTAGGGTTATTTGGATTGCAGATGACCAGTAAATCAAACTCAGGGGACAGCTCCCTGCTTAATGCCTCCACATCCAGTTTAAAATCAACGCTTTCCTCTAAACGGTAATAATGGGAACTGCCGCCGCCAAGTGAAATCTCCCTTTCATATTCGGAATAAGTCGGCCCTATAATAAATGCTTTTCTGGGACGGGTAATCTGGATAAACAGGGATATTAATTCCGTAGAACCATTACCGACTGCAATATGTTCGGCATCAGCATTTACATAAGCTGCTATACATTTTCTGAGGGAAGTATACTCCCGGTCGGGATACCCTGTAATGGCATCAATTTTATCAGCTAAAACAGCCCTGAGCTTTGGGGAGATGCCTAAGGGATTTACATTGGCGGCAAAGCTGGTAATATTCTCTTTTTTAATTCCATATATTGCTTCAATTTCTTCTAAATCACTTCCGTGAAAATGATCCTGTGGTTTTATCATATTAACCTCCATCTGCCGTCTTGGCGGCATACAAATCGGAATGAAAGAAGCTCAAAATGAAATTCCAATGGATTTCATTTTGGGGTTCTTTCCGGTTGAAAATGCTCTTTTTTCAACCTATTTACCTTTCTTACTTTCTGAATGAACAAAATTGATTAATTTTTAAAATTGTTTTCGGAAAACCTGTGAACATTTGACTATCCACTTTCTATTGCTTAAATATGTCGATTAGTGTTATAATTATTATAATTTAAATGAGAAAAAATGCAATAAGGAATAATAAAAACCAAACTTGGGGTGGAACGATTGAAAGAAAAAGTCGAGCGGTTAGCTAAAGGAGTATTTGAATATGAAACACCTGGAATCCTGCTGTCTGAGGAAGAACTGCTGATTACGGTGGATGCAGGTAAAGTTTATTCCGGTAGTTTTACAATTAAGAACAGTAAAAATACACCAATTAAGGGTATTCTTTATTCATCAAGCGAACTGTTCCGGTTGGAACAGGAAAGCTTTACGGAGAAGGAGAACGTTATTCACTATAGTTTTTACGGGGATAATATGAATCCTTTAGAGTCTGCGAAAGGTGAAATCTGTATCGTAAGTGACTGCGGAGAAATCTTAATTCCTTTTACCGTGAATATCGAAGTACCATATCTTAATTCTTCCATGGGAAAGATCAAGGATTTATTTAATTTTACCAATCTTGCAAAGGCAGATTGGGCGGAAGCAATAAAACTGTTTAAATCCCGGGAATTTCACCGGATCTTATTGCATCATGATACAAAATATCTTTTATTATATCAGAATATTATAAAAAGCAGATCCGTCAGTCAGGCCCTGGAAGAATTTTTAATTGCAATCCGTAAAAAGCTCCATATGAATATTTCCGTGGATAAAACTGTTTTAAATTATGATATTGGAAAAGAAAGCATCATGGATAAGCTTCTCTTTACAAAGGACAACTGGGGATATTCTGAAATCCGGGTCAGTACGGACGCACCCTTTCTATCCATGGAGCACAAATTAATCTGGTCCGATAATTTTGTGGGGAATACCTGCCCTTTAGAATTTGTATTAAATCCTGTGTTTATGCGTTCCGGCAATAATTATGGAAGGATATATCTTGCAACAGCCCATGGGATTATTATAGTAGAAATCACATGCCGTTGCAAAAAATCCGAAGATAAGAAGGACTACAACCATAGAAAGATTCAACAGTATCAACATAAAGTAGCGGAAAATTATCTGGATTTCAGAAGGAACCGTATGCCTCTGAATCAATATGTTGACGAAACGAAAGCGGTATTGGAGAATTTGATTGCCCTTGACAGGAAGAATAAGGACAGGTACCGGCTTATGCATACCCATCTTCTGATAATATCCGGCGAGGATAGGGAAGCGGATCAGATACTGGAAGAGTATGGTCCTCTGGCGGAAGGTTTAAAACAGTCGGCAGTCGTATCTTATTGTGGATACCGGTATCTGTTGGCACTGCTGCATAAAGATGAAGCATCAATCCAGGAAGCCTTGTATACCATACATGATTACTATGCAAAAGATTGTTCTGATTGGAAATTGCTCTGGTTTATACTCTATATCGATAAGAAATACGATAATGATAAGGTACATAAGCTTGAGGATATAAAAGAGCAATATGAAACAGGCTGCCGGAGTCCTATTCTGTATTTTGAAGTTGCATCCGTTTTTAATGAAGAACCCTCCTTACTGCATGAGTTAGGCGGGTTTGAACTGCAGGTAATGCATTGGGGAATCAATATCGGTTATACAACGAAGGAAGCTGCCATGCAATTTACCTATTTGGCAGGTAAAAGAAAGCAGTTCAGCCTGTTGGTGCATCATTGCCTGGTCAGGCTGTATGAAAAATACCGGATAAAGGATATGCTGATTGCCATCTGCAGTCTGCTCATTAAAGGGCATCAAAGAAGTAATAAATATTTTAAATGGTATCGGTCAGGCGTGGAAGAGCAGCTCAGAATTACGGAACTTTATGAATATTATATGTATTCCATTGCTGAGAATGCGGATATCGTCCTGCCACAGCCAATCCTGTTATATTTCATCTACAACAGTAGTTTAAGTGACCGCAGAAAATCTTTCCTTTACGCTTATATTGTTAAGAACAAAGAAACAATTCCCGAAATCTACCGGACGTATTATAAACGGATGGAACAATTTATACGGAAGCAGATAACTGCCCATGCCATAAACGCGGGCCTTGCATTACTGTACGAGGAAATCATCGCGGAACAGGAATTAACACCGGAAATAGCGGAAGAATTACCCTATGTCATGTTTAAGCATGAAATTGTATGTAATAATCAAAATATAAAAGGCGTTTATGTTGTTCATAAAGAAATGCAGGAGGAGGTCTATACCCCGTTGGCAGGCGGAACGGCGCTGGTGGATATTTATACGGAGGATGCGGAGGTATTCTTAGTGGATGGTTTTGACAACCGGTATACGGCTACGGTAGAATATACCTTAAATAAACTGATGCATTGGGAGTATTATGTAAATACCTGCTATGACCTGCATGTGAATCATTCCATGCTATTGCTGAATCTTTCTGAAAAAGCCCAGACTTACCTGAAATTTGATGAACAATCCATTGAAATCCGCAAACATATTTTAGGAATAAAGGGTTTACATCAGACTTATTATAACAAAAACATACTTGACCTGATTTATTATTATTATGATAATTTTGAAGGGGAATTATTAGAGGCTTATTTGCAGGAAATAGATTTACACGGCCTTGATAAAGCAGACAGGGATAAAATAATAGAATTCTTTATTATACGTGATTTAAATGACAAAGCTTTGGCAGCTCTGGAGGAATTCGGGTTTGAAGGCATCGCAGCCGGCCGTTTGATTTAATTATGCACGAACCTGCTTAGAAACAGTAAGGAAGAGGATAAAAAAAGTGAAATTATTGTAAGCTTAGCATATCATATATTTAAAGCAGGCAAATATAATGAAGAAATTCTTACATATCTGGTAAAGTTTTTCTTTGGTACAACCGGTGAAATGTACCGGTTATGGGAAGCGGCACTGGCTTTTGAGTTGGACACCGTCAACCTGGAAGAACGTTTATTGGGTCAGATGTTATTTGCCCAAAGCTATATTTCAAATTCTCTGTCCGTCTTTATGCAGTATTATAAAAGGGGGACAAACCATAAATTGATTAAAGCATTTTTGTCCTACAATGCATATAAGTACCTGGTGATGGACCGGGTTATCCAGCCGGATTTATTTCATATCATGAAACGGGAACTGGTTTATGAGGATAATGAAGTATGTATGCTGGCTTTGCTGAAAAAATTATCGTATGGAAATCATTTTACGGACGGTGAAACTGATCTGATTGATTACAATATACATAAATTTATAAGAAGAGGCCTGATACTGCCTTTTTTCAAAAATTTTCATAATGCTGTTACACTGCCTTCCCAGATTAATGACAGATTTTTTGTTGAGTATACAACAAATCCCTGTCATAAAGTAACAATCCATTACCGTTTGGTAGGTAAAAACAGTACGGATGAGTTTATTTCAGCGGATATGAAGAATATTTATTTAGGCATCCATGTGAAGGCATTTATTTTATTTTATAATGAAAGCATTCAGTATTATATAACGGAAGAGGATGAGGGGGGACAGGTTTCCATTACGGAAAGTGTAAATGTCCAATTGGACCAGGATATGAAGCTGGAAGAGGATACCAGATATAATCATATTAATTTTATGCTGACA
>JAATEU010000285.1 GCA_015655565.1 Clostridiales bacterium | reverse complement strand
TTGGCTGAATTATTCTCAAACCATTTTTCCATTGCCGCCTTGGCTTCATCATACTGACTCTTATCGTAGAATTCATTAATTGCATCATCAAAAGCTGCATCAAACTTGTCTTCAGATGCCGTTATAACATCTGCACAATCTGTTCCGGACCAGTCCGCCCAGAAATAGTTGCTTACTTCTGCAACCTCTTGTGACCCGTCGCCATAACTTGCCGTCCCATCCCAATTATATCCATTTGTGCAGCTGTAGCTCTTATTGATAAGCTGTGCATCAATAACCGGGTCATAACTTCTGGTATAGGACTTGGGGTTATATGAGTTTAACTGAGGAGAGCAGATACTTATCATGGAAAGAAATGGGAAGTATACACCTGTCCAGTCGTATAAACCGTAATAATCTGCGCCTTTTTTGCCCATTGTACCAGCCAGGCATGCCTCTTCGGTTTCTTGGTCAACAAATTTTTTAATACCGTTCCCGTCGGCTTCCCAAACACCGGTTCCTTCCGGTCCCCAGGTTAAAATATCCAATCCTTCATCAGAAAACATCCAGTCCCACATCTCGCAAAGCCGGTCTTTGTATTTAAAATCATTTGCTACTGTAACACGCCAGAATCCGCTTTCATAGATATCAAAGCTTCCTGTATACCCTTCTGCCTTGGGCCAGGGGATATAACGGACGACTGCCTCAGGATTTTGGGCCAGCATGGATTCCTGGGCGGAATTCATATCAGGAACCATCATGCCTACGCCAACCAGTCCGCTGGCTGTCTTCTGCTGCAGCTGGTCGTCTTTCTGGATTAAAAAGTCCGGATCCAGCAAGCCGTTATTATAAATCCCATTCAGCCATTTATAATAATCCTTTGTTCCTGCACATCCTAGAAAACCGTTTACATCACCGTTGTCATCCTTGCTCCAGTGTCCAAAGTTGTACATTGTTCCCACATGGAACTGGGACCAGTTAATCAAACTCATTGGAATCAAATCACGGTCTCCTACTTTCAGACCAAGGTCTTTTATTTTCTGAAGATATTCATCCAGCTTCTCAGGGGTATCGATTGCAGGCGTGATATCATAGGCCTCCTGAGGAGGAATTTCCCCTTTTGAAGTATATTCTTCATTGATTTCAGCCAGCGTCTTGAACTTATATCCACATGCTTTCAATAAATCCTCTCTTGTCCATAAAGCCCAGGTATTGAAAGGAATATTATAAGGGTCGCTTGTATACTCTTCTTTTGTCGTATCGGCCGATATACATGGAATCTGTACTTTTTTACCGTCAATCATGAAACGCGGCCACATATCCTGCTCCATCCATTTATTCATATTATCCATCTTATCGATATACTCTTCCAGGCCATCTCCATATTTTCCTGTACCGACAGCATAAGCGATATTTTCATTACCGGCGATAATAACATCCGGTTCATTACCGGCTGCAATTCTGGCCGCCAGCATTTCCTGGAACGGAATATCGGATGTGGCGGTTTGGGTGACTTCACCGACTTCAATATTAAATTTTGCCTCTATATAAGGAGTGACCACATCATTCGGGTTGTTCAGAGTAGTGGCTGGGGTTGAATATGCAATCATGACATCATATTCAATTTTTTCCTTATTACCATCATTATCCCCGCCGCTATTTGCTTCCTGTTGCCTGGTACTACTGCAGGCTGTTGTCATTAGAAGCATACCTATCAGCACTGCGCTTATTGCTTTCTTGAATTTCATAATAACCCTCCTTAAAATGTGTTATTAAAATGCATCTTTTCTACGCCTTTACAGCCCCAATCATAATTCCCTGTACGAAATATTTCTGGAAAAACGGATAAATACATACTATCGGTAATGTCGTAAAAACCAATGTTGCCATTCTAATCGCTTCGGTGGACCCCTGTGCCTGTGCCGCCTGCCCTCCGCTCTGTGCCATCTGCATCATTGAGGTGGATGCTGCTTTAATCATTTCCTGCAAAATCGCCTGTAACGGCTTCAGCGTCGGGCTTGTAATATACAGCATGGAATCAAACCATGAATTCCATTGCCATACACCGCTGTACATAGCGATAACTGCTATAATCGGCATGGAAAGAGGAAGAATTATTTTAATCAAAATCCTGATTTCACTCGCTCCGTCCAGCTTAGCGGATTCTAGCAAACTTATCGGTATCCCTTCAAAATAAGTCCGCATAAGCAGCATATTAAAGGCCCAAAACATATTAGGAAGAATAAAGATTAAAAAATTATTTACCAGATGTAAATGATACATAAGTACATAGGAGGGTATAAGCCCGCCTGATATATACATGGGAATAATCAATATCATGGAAATCCATCTTTTTCCCGGGAGCCTGGGCTTCGAAATTGCATATGCCGCCAGTCCTGTAACAACCAGGGTCCCCACGATACCTCCCAGGGTTCTTAATACACTGATTACAAAGGAATTGAACAGATAATTCTGCTGGAATACCCTTTTATAATTCTCTAAAGTAAAGCCTATCGGATAAAAAGTAACATTTCTTGTCATAACTGCCTGGCTGCTGCTCAAAGAATATGACACACAGTACAAAAACGGATAAATAATCAGAAATGTTATAAAAAGTATAAATAAATAAAGAATGACTCTTCCAACTGTCCATTTCGTTTTTAAATTCTTCACACTTTTCACCGTCCTTTCCTAAAATGCACCGTATCCCCGGTTTTTACGGCTGATTTTGTTTGCAGTGGTAACAAGAAACAGGGAAACAAGCCCTTGTACTAATCCGATAGATGCAGCGTAGGAAAATTCGTTATGCTGAATACCCTGTGAGAAAATGTAATAATCCAAGGTATCGGAAGTCGCAGATGTCATAGCATTTCTCAGGTTATAAATCGCATCAAAGGATGCACTTCCGTTTGCATTAATCAGATTTCCTACTGTCATAATCAGCATCAGACCGACTACCGGCAGAATTCCGGGAATTGTTATATAGATAAGCCTCTGCCAGCTGCTGGCTCCGTCTACAAGTGCGGCCTCATACTGATCTGCATCAATTCCCGAAAGTGCTGCAAGGTAGATTATGGTATTCCATCCCAGCTCCTTCCATATACAGGTTATAATGATGATTGCCCAAAACCATCCCGGTTCCCTCATAAAGGAAACCGCCTCTCCTCCAAAAGTCTTAATCAGTGTATTTACTGCACCAATTTCTGAATCCAGCAATTTATAGACCAGCCCCCCCACTACTACCCAGCTGACAAAGTGGGGAAGATAGCTTATTGTCTGTGCTACCCTCTTAAATACCCCATCCTTTACTGCAAAAATAGCTATTGCCAATATAATAGGCAGCGGGAACCCAAACAAAATTGACAGGCCGTTAATAACTAATGTATTTCTTAATGCAAGCCAAAAATCCTTATCATTAAAAAACTCCTTGAAATGCTGAAGACCGACCCATTCACTTCCAAACATTCCCTTTATTATGTCATAATCCTGAAATGACATCAAAACTCCGACCATTGGTACATAGGCAAAGATAATTACCGCTATAAATGCCGGTATCAAGAATAAATAAATTACCCGGTGCTTGTATATTTCTT
>JAATEU010000281.1 GCA_015655565.1 Clostridiales bacterium | reverse complement strand
CCAAAATCTTAACAGATGCGGATAAATGGATTTTATCCAAAGCCAATACATTAATTAAAGATGTTACGGATAATATGGAGAATTTTGAATTAGGTATTGCAGTACAGAAAATATATGATTTTATATGGGAAGAGTTCTGCGATTGGTATATTGAGATGGTGAAACCGAGATTATACAGTGAAACCGATGAAACAAAAGCAGGTGCTATGTGGACGCTTAAGAAGGTGCTTACGGTTTCCTTAAAACTCCTGCATCCATATATGCCGTTTATTACAGAGGAAATCTATTGTACCTTAAAGGAAACGGAAGAAAAGGACGAGGAGGATGAATCCATTATGGTTTCAGAGTGGCCTTTGTATGAGGAAGCTATGGCCTATCAGGCACAGGAGCAGGCAGTTGAAATCATTAAAGCTGCCGTAAAGGGTATCCGTAATGTCCGGACGGATATGAACGTTCCGCCAAGCAAAAAAGCATCTGTCATTGTTGTTTCCGATAAGGAATCCATCCGTACCATTTTTGAAAACAGCAGGATATTTTTTGCTGCTTTAGGTTATGCGGCAGAGGTTAGTATCCAGGCTGATAAAACCGGAATTCCAGCCGATTCCGTTGCAGCTGTAATTCCGGAAGCTTCAATCTATATGCCCTTTGCTGAACTGGTGGATATCGGGAAAGAAATCGAACGCCTGGAGAAAGAAAAAGTAAGACTGGAAGGCGAATTACAGCGGGTTAAGGGTATGTTAAGCAATGAGAAATTCATAAGGAAAGCTCCGGAAGGTAAGATAGCGGAAGAAAAGGACAAATTAGAGAAATATGAGAATATGATGGTCCAGGTAACGGAAAGACTAACGCATTTTGGAAAATAACCCAATTCAGCAGTAAATTCGGAAAAATATTATATGGAATGCAGTCTGTTAGAATTCCAATTATCTTATATGAAACATGAAAAAACATAAAATATGGAAAAATTAGGATATTACGTCGAAGGGAATCGAACAATTTTTCTTGCATTAAAAAATAGTAATATTATAATAGAAATAGGCAATAGCAATATTCTGTTTTTATTACTTGTAACGCTGGAATATTTAAAAACGTATATTTTATTATATATTAATAGATTTACAGGTAAATAATTACTTGATTTTTATTCTTAAAATAGTTATGATATATATAATAATATAAAAATAATAATATGAAAAAATAATGTAAATAAGCAAAGCCTTTTACTAAGATACTAAAAATCCTGAGAAGGCTTTTTAATGGAAAACAGATGCTTGCAGTTAATTGCGGCAGGGAGGTTAACATGATTAATTTTGAAGAAGAAATTGCTAAGTTTCAGCCAAGCCTTGAAGTGGAACAGGCAGAAGATGTAATCAATAATAATGACTTGTCGGACATTACAGATATAATAAAAACAATGATGAAAGAATTAAAGGATAAATAGGGGCAAATGTCTTATGCCGGGCAGTAATCGAACAGGCTTCGATTATGCTCCGGAAGCCGGTGTGAAAGAAAGAACAATTTCACACATCATATTTAAGCGGTATTATATCTGTAAACAGATATAATGTTCATAGGTATCAGGCAACAAGAGAATAAACGGTTAGGTGGAGATGAATATGATTTGTCCAATGTGCGGCAGCACTGCAGCAGCAAAAAGAAACCGCTGCGAGAAATGCGGTGAGGATTTAACAATATATAGAAAGATGTTTTTGTTATCCAATAAATATTATAATGAAGGTCTTGAGAGAGCAAAAGTAAGGGACCTGTCCGGTGCCATATTGATTTTGAAAAAAAGTCTGGAGTTAAATAAAAAAAATATCAGTGCCAGAAATTTATTAGGCCTGATATATTATGAATTGGGTGAGACCGTATCTGCATTAAGTGAATGGGTTGTGAGTAAGCATTTTCAGGCGGAGAATAATGATGCGGATGAATATGTAGAGGCTTTACGTTCCAACCCTACCAAATTAGATATTTTAAATCAAACCATAAAAAAGTATAATGCAGCCTTGCTTTCAGCGAAGCAAGGCAATGATGATCTTGCTATTATACAGTTAAAGAAGGTAAAGAACCTGACTTCTCATTTTGTAAAAGGGTTGCAATTATTAGCTCTTCTTTATATGAAGAATGGTGAAACGGACAAAGCTGTGAAATGCCTGATGAAAGCAAATAAAGTCGATGTTTCCGATACAACGACCTTAAGGTATCTTCATGAAATGGGACAAATGTCACCTTCCGTAAGAGAAGACGGTAAGGTAAATGAGATGGAGAATGTAAGAAAAACGCAGGAACCGGCATTATTTCCCCGGACTACTTATCAAGAGGATAAACCAAATGTCTGGGTATTCGTTAACTTAATTATAGGGATAGCCATTGGTATTTTAGGAGTATATTTCCTGATTGTCCCAACCGTTAAAAATAATTATATTAACCAGCTTAAAAACCAGAAAGTGGAATACAGTGCCGAATTAAATAAGAGTTCCCAAAATGCTTCTTCCCTTGAAGAAGAGAATACGGACTTACAGGATAAGATAAAGGACTTACAGGCTCAGATAGACGGATTTGAGACAGTGGAATATGATGATACCATATATGATGATTTATTTAAATCAGCCCGGATTTATACTTCTGAATTAATGTCCGGCAATTCCAACAGTATAGATTATATTAAAATTGCAGAAGCATTATCTAAAGTAAATGCTGATAAACTGGACAAGCAGGAAGCCATAGACTTATATAACCAGATTAAAGATGCAACCTTTGTCAAAGCCTCAGAAGAGCTTTATGACGAAGGCCATGATTTATATTCGGACGGAAAATATGATGATGCTTTAAAAACCCTGAAACAGGCCTATAAATATGATCCGGCCAACGTAGATGCAATTTATTTTATCGGAAGATCCTACCATCAGTTAAGCGACCATGAAAATGCAGCAAAATATTATAATATCTTAATGAATAAATACCCGGATTCAGGCCGTGCCAGCGAAGCAGAAGAGCGTTTGGCTGAAATCGAATAATAGATACAACAGATAAAATGATTTTAAAAAGAAAGACAATTCTAATGATTATTTCATTAGATATGTCTTTTTTTATAGATGCAGCAGTAAAATATTGAAAAAATATGTAATGAAATATTGTATGATGGAAACAGAAGGGAGCCTGCAGGAAATCACTTATGACGGCATGTGAAAGTAATTTTGCCTTCATGGTTTATAAAAAGAAGTGAGGTTTAGGTTTGGTGCAAAATATGGACAGACAAGGGAAAAAAATAAAAAATACTACAATTATGCAGCTGCGGGAGGGGGTGAAGGCGGACTTTGAGATTATTAATAATTGTCTGGTAATAAAGTTATTGGAAGAATTAGATCATCACAATGCCATTTCCATTCGTGAGCAGTCAGATAAACTGATTACAGGTAAAAATATTAAGGATATTGTATTTGACTTTACAGGCTCGGAATTCATGGACAGTTCAGGCATTGGGGTTATTATGGGCCGTTATAAAAAGATAATATTTACAGGGGGAAAAGTTGCCGTAACAGGAATAAATAAAAGTGTGGATAGAATCTTTCGTTTATCCGGATTATATAAAATCATCCATAAATTCGAAACAATAGAAGATGCGGTGAAGAAATTTAACCAATATTAAAGAT
>JAATEU010000171.1 GCA_015655565.1 Clostridiales bacterium | reverse complement strand
TCACTTTTTATATCTCAGTCCGCCGTGAGTCAGTCAATTAAAGTATTAGAAACAAATTTAAGCCAGACCCTGTTTATCCGCAGTACCAAGAAGGTTGCCCTGACGAAGGAAGGCGAACTCTTATTTAAGCATATTGAGCCTGCAATTAATTTAATTAACCGCGGGGAAAATCAGCTTTTAGAAGCGGCCGCACTGGGGGAAAGCCAGTTGCGCCTTGGTGCCAGTGATACCATATGCAGATATTATCTGGTTCCTTTTTTAGAGGACTTTCACCGGAAATACCCGGAAATCCATATTAAGGTGACCAATGGTACTTCTTTTCAATGTGCTAAAATGTTAGACTCCAATGAAGTTGATATTATTGTAACCAACTCACCTAATTCAGCTTTGGTAAACAGTATGTACATTGAACCGATACTTGAATTTCAGGACGTTTTTATCGGTAACACAGACTTTTTCCCAATTAAGGAGGAACCGTTTTCCCTGGAAGAATTACTGAGATATCCGATTCTTATGCTGACAAAATACTCAACCACCAGTGAATTTCTCCATAACCTCTTTTTACGGCACTCCCTGGACTTAGTCCCCGCAATTGAATTAAGCAGTAACGACTTGCTGATTGATTTAGCGAAAATAGGGTTAGGTATTGCATTTATTCCGGATTTTTGTTTAAAAGAAACCTCTCCTAAGCTGGTTAAAATCCAGATTAAGGAAACCCTGCCGGCCAGAAAATTAGTCGCAGCCTACAACGGCAATATTCCTCTGTCTTCGGCAGCAAAATATTTTATAGAGCAATTGGTCCAACAATAGAATGGACTGTTGTTCTTTTCCCGACACAAGGCGTCTGCCGGGAGGACAGACGCCTTTGTCCGGCCTCGTCCAGTTTAATTTCCTTTGCTGCTTAAAGGATTACTTCTTTCTTCAAAAAAAGCCCCGTTATCCGGGTTGCATTCCGGTTGCGGATAATAGCCTGCCCTGAGAACGGCAGCTGAACTGTTATTCATTTTTGGCAGGCCGTCTTTTGTTTTTATTTGTTCCTTAATGCTATCCGTATTGGCAGACGTTATTTTGATATTTGAGTCTTCCGTTGTTTTTTGCTTCATAGTAATCAATTCCTTTGTGGTGTAATTACAATATGTGACCTTAATATCATTCCCTGATTTTTATAAAACATGTAACAGATAAATATATTTACATTCTATAAACTATATCTGCAATATTCATCGTGGTTGCTTTGTGTGATACCAGTACCACAGTTTTTTCCCCGCTTTCTTCCAGCAGGGATTTTAAAATAATTCCTTCATTCAGGCTGTCTAAATTGCTTGTGGGCTCATCCAGCAGAAGAAATGGCGCATCCTTAAGAAATGCCCTTGCAATTCCAATTCTCTGCCGCTCTCCTCCCGAAAGTTTATCGCCCAATTCACCCACATTGGTGTCATATCCCTCCGGCAGTGACTCAATAAATTCATGCAATGACGCCTTTTTAGCCGCAGCCTCTATTTCTTCCCGTGTGGCACCCTCCTTTGCCATGCCGATGTTTTCGGCAATGGAGGCATGAAATAAGTGTGTTTCCTGTGTTACGTAGCTCTCCATTTCTCGCAGGTTTTTTGTATTAACCTGTCGGATATCCCTGTGGGAAACCATAACTTTTCCCTCTCTTGCATCAAAAAAACGCATCAGCATCTTTAATAAAGTTGATTTGCCGCAGCCGCTCCTGCCGTGAATCCCTATAATTTTATTAGTTTCAAACGAAACCGATATATCTTTTAAGACATTTCCCGCCCCATAATCAAAAGAAACCGCTTCACAGGCCGCACCGTTAAATTCTACCGTTTCCTCCCCCGTTACTTCCGTAACGGCAGGACTCTCTTCCAATAAATCCAAAACACGGTTGCCACTTGCCAGGGTATAAGTCAGGTTATTGGACAGATTACTCAGTGCAACCACCGGACCGAAAGAACTCATAATAGTAAGGAACGGAATGAATACATCATCAAAGGCAACTTTACCGTTATGATAAAGCAGAATCCCTGCTATCAAAACCATCATGGAAAATAAAATGACCCCGCTTTCGTTCATTATTTTGGTTATTCCTTCCAGATTTTTAATTTTCTTTTGCTTATTTTCCAGATCACTTGTTCTTTGTTTCATTTCCTCCTGTCTCTTTTCCCCGGAATGATATTGCAGGATTTCCGTTAATCCCCTTAAACTCTCAAGCAAAAAACTGTTCATTTCACCAATAGAATTCCGGCAGATAAGTCCCTGTCCATTCCCGGCTTTAGAGAGCAGGATTGGGAACACCGCCCCTATTATAAAATATCCCGTTACTGCAATCACTCCATATATAACATGATAGCTGCCCAGATAAACACTTATAACTGCGGAAGTAATCACTGCAATTACAACAGGCGAGACAGTATGCGCATAAAATACCTCCAGCAATTCGATATCACTTGTTATGAGTGATATCAGATTTCCTTTTTCCCTGCCTTCCAGTTTTGCCGGAGCCAGTTTTCTGAGCGCGGTGAAAACCTGATGTCTTATCAGCGCCAGCAGCTTAAACGCAATATAGTGGTTACAGGTCTGCTCCCCATAACGCAGCAAGCCCCGTGATACTGCACAAATACATAATATTAAAAAAATTGAACCCCTGGGAAAAACCGTATGAATACCCAGTACTTCAAGTATGGCATATCCTCCAAGTACGGTTATTGCAATTGCGCATAAATTTCCGGCTGTCCCAAGCAGAATGGCAAATAACATTATGTGCACCAAAGGTTTAATCAATCCGATCAGTTTTCCCATCACTGTGATTCCTTTTCTACGCACAGTATACCCCTTCTTTCTTCTCTTCACGCTTCTTTTCCGGCAGATATTTTTCTTCTCCGGGTATCTTCTCTTTTATGTAAAATTCCAGCTCTTTTTGATTTTCGTAGAGCTTTTTATAAACGCCTTCTTTTTTAACTATTTCTTCATGGGTTCCGCTTTGGACTATTTCACCATGCTCCATCACATAAATACAATCCGAAGCAATTACATTCATCAGCCTATGGGAAATCAGTATTACTATTTTTGTTTCCGCAAGTTCATAAATCACATTCATAATCTGCTTTTCACTTTGGACATCAATATTTGACGTTACCTCATCGAAAATATAAAC
>JAATEU010000405.1 GCA_015655565.1 Clostridiales bacterium | reverse complement strand
TCACCGGACGGAAAAGAGATTACAGCATCAGGAATGAGCGGGGAAGCATTGTTTGCTGATAAATCCTTCTATAAAGCTGCTGTGGACGGAGAAGAAAAACAGGGAAATACCTTTGTAAATTATAAAGGAGTCAAGAATCTGTTTATCTTTTTAAAAATCGGAGAAACAGGAGTTTTGCTAGGTGCTATGGTGCCTTATTCTGCTTTGGTGAAACAGGCGGACGCTATTAAATATTTAACGGTAGTTATTGTATTACTTGCCGCAATCATTGCCGGATTTATCGGTATCAGCGTGGCTTTAGGGATGGGTAATACAATAAAAAACATTATTGGAACCTTAAATAAGGCTGCCGGCGGTGACTTAACCGTTACGGTTAAAACGGGCCGAAAAGATGAATTCAGGACATTATCCGATAGTATCAATCATATGATAAGTAATATGAAGGATTTAATTGTTAAGGCTGCGGCTGTTGGTACTACAGTCGCTGATTCCACCGGGAATGTGACGCAGAACTCGGAGCTGCTGGTAGTAGCCTCAAAGGATATTTCCGCAGCAATTAGTGAAATTCAACATGGTATAGTTCAGCAGGCATTGGATGCGGAACAGTGCTTAAAGCAAACGGATGAATTGGCAGGTCAGATTAACCTCGTTCATGAAAATTCGCTGGCAGTCGATAAAATTGCATCCGATACAAAGAACGTGGTCAAAGACGGTATTGATGTGGTAAATCAACTGAACACAGCTGCGAAGGAAAATATGCAGATTACGGATGCTACAATTAAAGATATTGAAAAATTGGAATCAGAATCAAAAGCAATTACTGAAATTATAACGGTTATCAATGACATAGCGGAACAGACGAATTTGTTATCTTTAAATGCATCCATTGAAGCAGCAAGAGCAGGGGATGCAGGCAGGGGGTTCTCCGTGGTCGCAAATGAAATCCGGAAGCTTTCCGAGAAATCCGTTAATGCAGCAACCGAAATCGAAGAAATTATAAACATAATTGTGAAAAAAACCAAGAGTACGGTGACGACTGTAAAGCAGGCGGAAACAATTTCCAAAACGACCGAGACAAAACTTATGAATGTAGTCCAATTGTTCAATAATATTAATATCCATGTGGATGACCTTGCAACGAAAATGAACAAAATTACAGCCGGTATCTATGATATTGATAAGGCAAAGAATGATACTTTAAATGCGATTGAGAGTATTTCTGCGGTTGCGGAAGAAACTTCAGCTGCTTCCGAAGAGGTTGATGCAACAGCGCAACAGCAATTAGAAGCAGTGACCCAATTAAATATATCCGTTATGTCTTTGAAAAATGATATATCAGATTTGGAATCAACCATTCAGTTATTTACCACTGAATAAGAAAAGTCAGGATAATGTTCAGAATTATAATTTTCAGCCGTACCGGCTGAAAATTACGTTGATGGGCACAAAACAAGTAAAAATGCACTTGTTTTGGCGCTATCGAACCCCGCATTTTCATAAAAGATCTATGAAAATAGCTTGCGGGAAGAGGCTGAACTGTAACACAGAATTTACTTGATTTATGAAATGATACTGACATCGGAAACGGAACCTGCACAATTATACAGAAAAAAACATAAAAGAAGATAACACTTTCGAAAAGGAAGATGTGCTGTCTTCTTTTTTGAGGATACGTACATTTCCATGAGGTTTTATCTAAATGATATCACTCTCATCCACGGCAAACGCATGAAAAAATTATCTGAAATTTACAGATAATTTATTGGCACAAGGTGTGTTTAGCGTGCACTTTCATCGTTTGCTGGACATTAGCGCTTTTTGGCATTATAATAATAGTGTTCTCCAAGCCATTCTTATTATGTGCAATAAAAAAGAGTGAGGTAAAATAATGATAAAAGCTAACAAAAAAGAACTGGAACGTATTGCTAAAGCAAAAGAGGTAAAAGATAAAATTGTAAAAGCCGCTACAGATATTATGAATAAATATTGTTATAAGTATGTC
>JAATEU010000480.1 GCA_015655565.1 Clostridiales bacterium | reverse complement strand
TATGGATTTATTATTTGAAGTAAAACAGGCAGATACGTTTGCCCAAAATCCGATAACCTGGAAAGGTAAGTTAGACAATTTATTTCAGGCAAAAGTACTCTTTCAGGAAATACAGGCGAATGAAGACTGTGTAAACCTTAAGATGCTAAAGATTAACGGCAAGGATTTAATTGAGATCGGTCATAAGCCTGGTAAAGCAATGGGGGAGACCCTGGACTGGCTTCTTGAACAGGTTTTAGAAAATCCTTCACTAAATGAAAAGCAAAGCTTACTTAATCTGGCCATGCAAAATCGTTCCAATTAAATGGTATAAAATTACTCCATAGGTATACAAAAAAACCTCCGATTATTATCAAAAAATCCCTACGTTTCCTGTCATGAATTGGAATCATTTATCATAGGATTAAAAGAGACACCCCTATGTAGCGGTGCAATAGTTTGGGTCAGGAGGCTTTCCTATGGAGGATAGAAATCTAGAACTATTTAGACAATATAATATAAAAATCTACAATACATACAGAATCAGGGGGGCATTTATTTTAGAGACAGATAAGGGACTCAAGCTATTGAAAAGCTTAGAGAGTTCAAAAAGCCGCATTGATTTTGAAAATACTTTGCTGGAGTATTTGACAATCCAGAATTATCCCTTTGTTGATTTGTATGTTAGAAATTATGCTAATGAAATTATTACGGAGGACGGGGTAGGTAATAAATATGTTTTAAAAAATTGGTTTCCAGGGGAAGAATGCAATTTAAGGGATGAAGGTGATGTTGCCGACGCTGCAATAAACTTAGCCATATTGCATACGATGCTTAGGGAAGTCCCTCTTACGGAGGAGCAGATATTACATAATTCTTATAATGACCTGATGGAAGTTTTTGACAAAAGAAACCGGGAACTGAAACGGGTCAGAAGTTATATCCGTGAAAAAAGAAAAAAAAACGAATTTGAATTATGTTATTTAAATAATTATGATGATTTTTATAAACAATCACAGGAAGCAACCAGGATACTTGGGGAATCCAATTATTCGGAATTAATGAAGGAAGCCATAGAACACAGGTATATATGCCATGGTAATTATACTTACCATAATATCATTATGTTAAAATCGGGCCAAACGGGTTACGGTAACTGGAAAACCTATAGTAACGAAGAATCTTTATCAGCAGCAGGATTAAAAGGCAATATAAAAGGCAATATGGCAACTACAAACTTTGACAGGGCCTGTATAGGTGTACAAATCATGGATTTATATCAATTTATGCGTAAAGTCATGGAAAAAAATAATTGGGATATGGATTTTGGCAGCATGATTTTAGATATCTATACAAATGTATTACCGGCAGATAAGGATGAATTGAAGCTTTTATATATATTGTTGCTTTATCCGGAAAAATTCTGGAAAATAACTAATTTCTATTACAACGGCAAGAAGTCCTGGGTACCCCAGCGAAATATCCAGAAATTGATTGGGATACAGGAACAGATAGAGAGAAAGAAACAATTTCTGGATTGCCTGGGAAAGATATTGACTTAGGGAATTGCAGAATTTTCCTGCCTGTGTTTGCCCTGAGGGACTTAAAGTAAATGGTTGCTTATGAATTAAGAATAGTCTATAATAAAATTACCTGTAAAGGGGCTGCTGCAAAAATAAGCAAACTCGTCTGCACCGGGCCTTTTTTAAAGACATCCTGAAGTGAGGTTAAATCATTGGACGATAAGAAATATGAAGAACATAAGAAAAATATAAAAGGACTCTTTCCATTTTTATTGTTTGGCGCTTTTTTCATTATTTTGGTAGTAATGGTCTTAACGGTTGCGGCTAAAAATTCCTCTCCAAAAACCAGCCCGGACCAGGCACAAAGTGAGGAAGAAAATACCGGGGAGGAAGATGTCCGAATATTGGCAGTATTAAAGGAGATAGATGCCTTAGCAGGGACAATGACTTTGCTTGACACGGAAAGCGGACAGGATTTTATTTTGGATTATTTCGGCGGTACGGATATAATTGATAAATACGAAAAGGTAATTGCTGCGGCCCAGCTGACTATAGGTGAAATGGTGGATGCCTATTATAGTCCGGACACCTTTGAACTTTCAAAACTCCAGATATCAAAATTGGCATGGGAGTATAAAGGTATTAGCAATTGGAGTATGGACAGTACGGATAACATCATAACAATTGCGGATTCTAAATATAAATATTCCGAAAACCTTGTAATTACGAAGGACGGCCTTTTTTTAGACCCTGCTGACTTAAATGAAAAGGATGTGCTTGTAATGAAAGGCCGGGACAGGGAAATATATTCCATTCTTGTAACCAAAGGCCACGGAACCGTCCGTTTTGAAGATTATGAGGATTTTATCGGAGGCACGGCTTATATAGGAAATAAAGAAATATTACCGGTTGTTGCTGATATGATTGTTACGGTCCGGGAAGGAAGCTATGATGTTACATTGGAAAAGGAAAGCTTTAGCGGTACTAAGAAACTTGAGGTAATACCCGGTGAAGAAGTTGTCCTTAATATGGGTGAATTTAAAAAGCCACCGCTCCGGACAGGGACGGTAAGGTTTTATATAACTCCGGAAGGGGCGGACCTCTATATAGATAATTTACTGAAAGATTATAATAAAGCAATAGAATTAGAATACGGGGATCATTCTGTTAAAGTGGAATTGGGTGGCTATACCACCTATACCGGAACCTTAGAAATAGGTGAGTCCGGTAAAACCGTTTCCATAGATTTGGTTGAATCAAACAGTACAGAGAATATATCGGATTCCGATAATCAAAATACGGCTGACCAAAATAGGGAGAAGGAAAATACCGATACAACAGATAATAATGAAATTACAGGGAAAAATAACAGTAATACCGATACAGAAGATGTTTCCGATGATAAGGATAGCAATAATGCAGATGCAGGCTACGAACAGGTTGATGCGGACAACTATATTTATATTGAGGAGCCGGCGGATGCGTCCGCATACTTTAATGGTAAATTCAAAGGTACAGTACCGGTAAGCTTTCCAAAGGAAACCGGTACCCATTATATTACCATAATTAAATCCGGTTATAAAACAAAGACTTATACGGTAGAAATTAAGGAGGATGAGGAGGATGTCACCTTCCGTTTTCCGGATATGGAGGAATCGGAGTAGAATATAAGTACTTCTTGCATATTTTTGGACTTGGAACATAGAATAAATTAAGGAAATTTTATGGAGGTCAAGATGCAAAGGCTTAAGATGATGTTACTGCTTTTGGGAGCAATAGGCAGTGGAGTACTGTTTGCCGGATGCAAGTCTGGAGATACCGATAT
>JAATEU010000199.1 GCA_015655565.1 Clostridiales bacterium | reverse complement strand
TGCCGGAAAATGTCTATTTTAAGAATCTGTATGATTATATTAAAGGACTTAATCAGGATATTAAAGCAGAAGAAGGGGAATATGAAAGAAGATTAAACCTATGCAAAGAGTGTGATAATCTCATAAACGGCATGTGCAGGATATGCGGCTGTTTTATAGAACTTCGTGCTGCAATAGCTAAAAATTATTGTCCGGATCCGGATAATAAATGGTGACAAGTATAATAAATCGGCAAAGGACATGCCTGGTACAACAGGAATAAATATGGTTATCCTGCATATCATAATGGAACAGGAATGAACTGGTATGTATGAGCATATTCCATATAATTATAGAAAGAATTGTTTCTGTCAGGCTATCAAGAACGAAATAAAAACCATGAACGGAAAGGATGCAAAAGGTGGAAGCTTTTAAAAATTTATTTACGGAGCGCGGACTTAATTCTGTTTTTGCAGAATATTTATCCGGCGGTATCATAATAGTAATTATTATCATACTGTGGGCCGCCATTTATTTTTTACTCAGGAAGTTTATACTTAAATTTCTGGCCCGGTACATTAAAAAGAATAATCACAAATGGGATAATATAATGCTTCAAAGACAAGTGTTCCAAAGGCTTTCCCATATGGTTCCGGCTATTGTGGTTTATAATTTTGCACCTGTTTTTAAACAGTACCACACGGTTATACAAAGAATTACATTAACTTATATTTTCCTGGTTATTATACTGATACTCAATGCAGTATTAGATTCCATCAATGATATTTATAAAAATTATCCTATCTCCAGGGTGCGTCCGATTAAAGGGCTCCTTCAGGTAGTTAAGATTGTGGTATACGTTATTGCAGGAATCATAATCCTTGCAAATCTCGTGGGAGAAAGTCCTTTAGCCCTGTTAAGCGGCATTGGAGCTTTGACGGCGGTATTTTCCCTGGTATTTAAGGACTCCATATTAGGATTTGTAGCAGTTATTCAGTTAATTTCCAATGATATGTTGCTGATTGGTGACTGGATTGAGATGGATAAGTACGGTGCAGACGGAGAAGTGGCAGAAATAACGTTAAATACCATAAAGGTACAGAATTTTGATAAAACCATAGTAACAATACCGGCTTATGCCCTCATATCCGATTCTTTTAGAAATTGGAGAGGCATGCAGGAAGCTGGTGGAAGACGTATCAAACGTTCCATTTATATAGATACTGCCAGCATATGCTTCTGCACTTCGGAAATGCTTGAAAAATTCAAGCAGATCCATTATCTTTCGGATTATATCATAAAAAAAGAAGAGGAAATCAGGAAATATAATGAAGAAAATGCAGCAGATAATGCCCTGTTAATCAACGGCAGGCATCTTACCAATATAGGAACCTTCCGTGTCTATATCCAAAACTATCTGGAAAATTATCCCGGTATACACAAAGGTATGACGCATATGGTCAGGCAGCTGCCGCCCGGTGAGTTTGGACTGCCCCTTGAAATATATGCATTTGCTGACAGTACCGATTGGATCAGCTATGAAAGCTTACAGGCTGATTTATTTGATCATATTATATCGGTAGCGGAGGTATTTGAACTTAGGATGTTCCAAAACCCTACCGGGCACGACCTGAGAAATCAGGGTAAATAATAAGCCTAGTACAGCATTGCGATTTTGGGAGCGTTGGGGCTACGTTTCCAAAATTGTGACACAGCATACCGCAAAGTGGGGCGGTCAGAACGGTACAATGATTTTTCAAACACGCTCTAGGCAATCAACTAAAAAAATTATCATCGTTTAACCTCTGCAAGATTTACCGAAAATCTGTGTATAGCTTAATGAAACCAATTGTTTAATTTTTTAAATAAATGACAGATTGAATTGTTAAAATATGCAGGGAAAGCATAGAAAAGAGGTAACATGTATAAAGCACTTAAAATAGGAAATCTGACGGCAAAGCTTCCCATTATCCAAGGGGGAATGGGCGTCGGAATCAGCTTAAGTTCTCTTGCCGGAGCTGTTTCAGCAAGGGGGGGCATAGGGGTCATATCCACGGCACAAATTGGTTTTACGGAACCGGATTTTGACCGTAACCCATTAGAAACCAATCTAAGAATGATTGGGGAACATATTAAGCGGGCAAGAAAATCAGCACCCGCCGGAATTTTAGGCGTTAACATAATGGTAGCGACACAGAACTATGCCAGATATGTCAAAGAAGCCATAAAAAACGGGATTGATTTAATTATTTCCGGGGCAGGGCTTCCAACAGAATTACCTGAGATAGCTAAGGGGACAAAAACAAAACTGGTTCCGATTGTGTCATCTTTAAAAGCAGCAAATGTTATATTAAAAATATGGGACAGGAAAAATAATATCACTCCGGATGCCATAATTATTGAAGGACCCAAGGCAGGCGGACATCTTGGATTTTTGCCGGAGCAATTAGAGCATATAGATGAAGCGGCATATGAAGAGGAGATAAAAAGCATTATTGCATTAACCAGAGGATACGGGACAAAATATGAAAAAGAAATCCCTGTCATTGCAGCCGGCGGTATACAAAACAAACAGGATATGGAACATTATTTTTCTTTGGGTGCGGATGGGATTCAGGTTGCAACGAAATTTGTTACGACAAAAGAATGTGACGCCGACATAAAGTACAAGCAGGCATATATTAACTGCAAGAAGGAAGATATCGTTATTGTAAAAAGTCCGGTGGGAATGCCAGGACGGGCAATTAAAAATGCCTTTATGGAACGCACAGTCTTAGGCCGGATTCCCATAAAACGATGCCACAACTGCATTAAAAGATGCAATCCTGCTGAAACACCCTATTGTATTACAGATGCCCTGGCGAATGCCGCAAAAGGAAATATTGATGAAGCCCTGCTGTTCTGCGGAGCAAATGCATATATGGAAAACAGGATACGTACGGTACAGGATGTATTGGACGATTATTTCGGTTGATTTGAAAAAATAACTTGCCAAGCTTTAGTATCTATGGTAAAATAAATACTCGTGATATGCTATACAAAATTTTCCTTGCTCTTTACAAACAGATGGATAGATGCGCTATTCCGGACTGTCAATAGGACCCACAGTGGGCCATTGCGATAAAGGGCCAGAGACCAGAAGGAGGTGCAGACAACTATGAACCAATATGAGTTAGCCTTAGTTGTAAATGCAAAAATCGAAGATGA
>JAATEU010000104.1 GCA_015655565.1 Clostridiales bacterium | reverse complement strand
TCTTTATGACAGTCTTAACCTTAGATTTAATTGTTTTATTTCTTAATGCCTTAGTTTCATTAACCAGGATTCTTTTCTTAGCAGATTTAATGTTAGCCAAATTGTACACCTCCAAAATGTTCTATTTTTATTTGAATTATTTGTTTCATTAAATCCGGACACGGACGTTCTAATGCAAACATACTATTACATAGTAGTATAAAGCTATTATTCTGTCAATACATATTTTAAAAAAAATTGAAGAAAATAAAATTGAAAGACTTTGAACAGGGAAAGGCATGGAAGAAGAGAATGGATATAAAAAATGATAATACCAATGCAGCGGGATTGCCAAGAACGGACCTTGCATTGGAGGTAAGGGAAACTTTTGAGGAAGATAATGTTGAAATACAAGGTGTGGTTTTAAAGGAAGATTATGACAGAAAAAAGGATATACGGGTAACTACAGTTATTATTAAGGACAAAAAGGGGGCGGATGCAATGGGTAAACCGATTGGCACCTATATTACCATAGAAGCTCCCAAATTGGGTGAGGAGGATGAAAGCTTTCATGAACCCATAACAAAAGAAATAGCAAAATATATTAAGGAATTGGCCGGAGATATGGAAAACAGGGAGATACTCGTTGCGGGACTCGGCAACCGGGAAGTTACACCGGACGCATTAGGACCGCAGGTGGTAGATAATTTATTTATAACGAGACATTTGATTAAAGAATTTGGACATGGGTTTTTAGAGAAACAAAACACGGGAAATGTAAGTGCCATTTCACCGGGTGTAATGGCCCAGACCGGTATGGAAACCAGTGAAGTATTAAGAGGTATTATCCGGGAAACCATGCCGAAATTAGTAATAGTCATTGATGCGCTGGCAGCCAGAAGCATATACCGGCTTAATAAAACGGTCCAGATTACGGATACCGGCATAAGTCCCGGTTCCGGTGTGGGTAATAACCGCAAGGCTTTAAATAAAGAAAGCCTCGGGGTGGATGTAATTGCCCTGGGAGTCCCGACTGTGGTAGATGCGGCTACCATCGTCAGTGATACCATGGAGCAGTTTATGTCAAAACAAGGCTTTGGTGATAAAGAAATTCATCAATTCATGAGTGAATTAAATGAAGAAACAATAGGGAATATGTTCGTAACGCCAAAAAATATTGATGAATCCATAAAACGCATCAGTTATACCCTATCTGAGGCTCTTAACAAATGCTTTGCATAAAGAAACTATGAGTTTCAGCAGACTCTATTGAATACCTGGTTTTTTGGGATACCCTGTTAAAGCATGTCTAAAAAATTTATCAAAATAGCGCCGGAAGCGTTATCAGAAGGAAACGAAAAGCATATGATAGATTAAGTAATAAAAGTAATAAGGGGGGATGGTATTTTGATACGATGAACCATGGAAGCTAAGAAAGGATAATAAACATCCGACAAAGAGCAATACCCGGATTGAAATGCGTGCAAGTCTGCTAAAAGATTTAACAGCAGATGGGAGCCAAGCGTGAAATAAGAGCGCTTTCACACCCCCTTATTTACGGCTGCTGGAGGCAGCCATGTTGCGAAGTGTGAAGAAAAAACATCTTCACACTGATTATTTGAGATGCCGCAGGGCGGCATCATGTCTGAAAGGTTGGAAGAAACATAAGAAGAAAGGATAAATTGTGATTGCCTCTTTCTTTCAATCTTTATTTGAGGCAGTATCATATCTTAAAACAGATGTGATATGCAATGGGTATCAATATGAAAAAATATAAATACAGGACAGCCAGACTGTTTCATATAGCATTATGGAGTTTAATACTGGTTTTAAGCTTAAACGTATTGATAAAATGTATTCGTATATTTGGTGGGGATACTGTAAGTAACCCTGCAGAATCCCTGAAAACAAAGGTTGTTTCAGCAGCCTTTAATTATATGCTGCAGTCTAATATCCCGATTTTGGAATATGTTTCCGGCAGCGGTGAAAATAAGAGTTTTATACTTAATACCATGACAGGGACATTTCCTATTAACCGTTACATAGCGCAGGCAAGAGATGAGATTGAAAATAATTTAATAGAAAACCGGATGGACACACTTTTGTTTACCAATGGTTCAGGCCTGCTGTTTAACAATGATTTATATGTTAAGATGATTTTAGAGGGAATCCAAAATTCCCGTATTAAGGCCGGACTTAATACGGCGGAAGGAAGTAATGGTTCTGATGGGGCTGATGCATCCGAAGAGAGTACTTTTACAATATCACCCGGTGCATTAAATGGAATTATGCCCATTGACATTATAAACGGGGAAGTTTATTTAGAAGATGAGACCGCTTCCAGTCCTCATGATGCCGCAACAGAAACCCTGGGAACTATTAATGGAGAACATTTTACCCTGGATCAATTGTTGAACCGGCAGTTTTTATATAATAATTTTTATATAGTTGACTCTGCGACGGCAGTAAGTGATGATTTATTTGATGCAAAAAAGTTACTGGGTAAAAATATGACAATGAAAGCGGCATCAGACAAGCCGCAGATTTTAATCTATCATACCCACTCACAGGAGACCTATAGTGACAGCAGGAAAGGAAAAGAAGAGGATACGGTAGTAGGACTGGGGACTTATCTGACAGAATTACTGGAAGAGAAATATGGATATCATGTGATGCATGATAAGACGAAATATGATTTAATGGGCGGTACACTGGACAGGAATTTAGCTTATAATTATGCCTGTGACGGTGTTAAGAAGATATTAGATAAAAATCCGGCCATAGAGGTGGTCATTGATTTACATAGGGACGGGGCGGACGGAAAACGTGTAGTGAAAGTAAATGGCAAAGACACTGCACAGGTTATGCTGTTTAATGGTTTAAGCAGAAATGCAAAAGGTGAAATAGCTTATTTGAAAAATTCAAATCTTCAGGACAATTTAGCCTTCAGCCTTCAGATGCAGTTAAAGGGAAGGGAATTATATCCTGGACTAATGTATAAAAATTATTTACATGCTTACCGGTATAATTTGCATTTAAGGAAAAAATCCCTTCTTGTAGAAACCGGAACAGATAAAAATACCGTAGAAGAAGCCATGAATGCAATGGAGTATCTGGCTGAAATACTCTACGATGTACTTTCGGGAGAAAATGCGGTAACAGAATGATTTTAATCAAGACTGAAAATACAGGCAGACTGTTTTAATTATCATGGGTTCGGCAAGGCAAATGCAGGAAGGAAGATTCTGTGATTTTACTTTTTCTTGTAACTAAGTCAGGTCTATGCTATAATACAACAGGAAATAATTCACTTTGCGAAATGGCGGAGGTTCTGCCGCCGCCGCAAATATGCAGGAGGAATCATAAATGATAAACCAAAGCAAAATACGTAATTTTTGTATCATTGCACATATAGATCACGGAAAATCAACCTTAGCCGACCGGATTATTGAAAAGACCGGCCTGTTAACCAGCAGGGAAATGCAGGCACAGGTCCTTGATAATATGGATTTGGAGCGGGAACGGGGCATTACCATAAAGGCACAGGCCGTACGTACGGTTTATAAAGCGGAGGATGGGGAGGAGTATATCTTTAATCTGATTGATACCCCCGGACATGTTGATTTTAATTATGAAGTATCCAGAAGTCTTGCCGCCTGTGAAGGCGCCGTTCTTGTAGTGGATGCGGCCCAGGGTATTGAGGCCCAGACACTGGCCAATGTATATTTAGCCCTGGATCACAATCTGGATATTATGCCGGTTATCAATAAAATTGATCTTCCAAGTGCCGACCCGGAACGGGTTAAGGCTGAGATTGAAGACGTGATTGGGCTGGAAGCAGGGGATGCACCCTTAATATCTGCGAAAGTCGGCATTAATATAGAAGAAGTATTAGAGCAGATCGTTGCGAAAATATCTCCCCCAAAAGGTGACATCAATGCACCGTTGCAGGCACTGATATTTGATTCCAAATATGATTCCTACAAGGGAGTAATTATATTCTGCCGTATCATGGAAGGTAAGGTTTTAAAAGGAACGGAAATAAAGATGATGGCAACCGGTGCGGTTGCTGAGGTAGTCGAAATCGGTACCTTTGGGGCAGGACAATTCATTCCCTGTGAAGAATTATCAGCCGGCATGGTTGGCTATATAACTGCCAGTTTAAAGAATGTAAGGGATACCCGCGTGGGTGATACGGTAACCGATGCAAAAAATCCCTGCAAACAGGCTTTACCGGGCTATAAAAAGGTGAATTCCATGGTATACTGCGGTATGTATCCCGCAGACGGGGCAAAGTATCCGGATTTATGGGATGCACTGGAGAAGCTCCAATTAAATGATGCGGCACTGCAATTTGAGCCGGAAACTTCCGCTGCCTTAGGTTTTGGGTTCCGCGGCGGCTTTCTGTGACTTCTGCATCTT
>JAATEU010000267.1 GCA_015655565.1 Clostridiales bacterium | reverse complement strand
TTATCTATGTTCATGATATTCATTATACCGTTATACTCCTCAACTGATTTGTTTACACTCTCCAGGCCCAAACCATGATTTTCAGTCTTTGTGCCGGCCGGCATCCGTAGTCCAGCCAAGAAATTCACAGACCGTTGATACAATCTCTGCTCTTGAATGAGCAGGATACTGTTTCCCTGGTCTATAGAATCAGCTCAATATCTTCCCGGGTAAAAGATCCGGCTGAGTATCCCGCCATATATTTTTATCCATTTGTTATCAATCTGCTTTCGTAAGTATAGCAAATGGATTTGTGTTTGTTCAGATACATTAGGGTTGTTTTTCCTGTTTTTATAATTTTGATGCAATTTTACAGTTGTTCCATGCTTATGGGAGCAAGTGAAAATAAAAAACAAAGGATTAAGGCAACAAGATTGACACCCTCCTTGGGCAGTACTATAATATAACTATATCCCACAATTCATAGTAAATAACTATGAATGCAAGAAAGGCAGAGGTGTTAGAACGTGGAATTGGATAATATAATTAAGATAATCAGTACTTCCATGGGAGTTCAGAAACAAACGGAAACAGTATCGATTCTGGAATCAAGAGGACGAATTCTTGCTGAGAACCTCTATGCCACTATGAATGTACCACATTTTCCAAAGTCAGCCATGGACGGATATGCTATCCGAAGCGAGGATAGTAAGGGCACATCTAAGGATGAACCAAAAAAGCTTCAGGTAGTAGGGGAGATATTAGCAGGGGAATGTAAAGATATAACTGCCGGTCAAGGTGAAGCAGTGAGGGTGATGACAGGCAGCTTCGTTCCGATTGGTTTTGACTGCGTAATCAGGCAGGAGGATACGGATTATGGAGAACGGAAGGTGACCATATATAAAGATGCGGAACCCTATGAGAATTATTGTAAGGTAGGGGAGGACTTAAAACAGGGGCAGTTGGTGCTTTCAAAGTACCGTAAACTTGATGAAATCGCAATTGGGGTATTAGCTAGCCTGGGTATCCTTAAAGTTTCTGTTTATAAACCCATGAAAGCAGGTGTGCTGAGTATAGGGACAGAACTGCTGGAGCCGGGGTTTCTCGAAGAATTGAAACCAGTACTTTTTGTTAAAGAAGAGAAGCTTGCGGGGGCGGGAACAGAGTTTGTAATTTCTGGGCAGGAACCTCTACCAGGTAAAATATATAACAGCTGTGGCTATATTTTAAAAACAGCCTTAGATAGTAAGGGAATTGAGGTAGTCTTTCGGCATCATCTTGTGGATGATGAGAAAGAGATAGAAGAGTTTCTCCTGCAACAGACAAATAAGGCGGATATAATCATTACTACAGGGGGCGTGTCCGTTGGCAAAAAAGATTTGATGCCTAAAGTGCTGGGGCAGATTAGTGATGAGATTTATCAGGGCATCAAGATTAAGCCGGGAACACCTACCATATGTGCAAGATGTAAGGATACTTGGATCCTTAGTTTTTCCGGTAATCCCTACGCAGTACTTGCCCATTATCATATGTTGTTTTTACCGGTAGCAGCTTATTTTACACAGGATGCTTCTAAAAGGAATGAAACAAGGAAGGCTGTTATAGAAGAAGGTTATCTAAAGAAAAGCAAGTTAACCAGAATTGTGAGGGCAAAGGAAGCAAATGGGAAAGTAGTAATAAATGCGCTGACACATGCGTCCTCCGTATTGTCTAATATGCTTGACTGTAATTGCATAGTTGTACAGCCGGCAGGGGCAGAATTAAAGGCAGGGATGGAAGTTCAGATAGTGATGATTTAGATTAACAGATGGGATGAAATCAGATGGGATGGATGGAAGGATGGATTAGACGGCGGTTTATCCTGCAAGGAGGCGATTGGCATGAAGTTAAGTGTTGGTGTGTTAATTGGTGGCAAAAGTACCAGGATGGGAACCAATAAAGCACTGCTTAAGTTAAATCAAGAGACATTTTTAAATCGGATCATGAAGGAATTAATCGGTTTTAATGAACAGCTGGTATCAGTGGACTATATGGATAAGTATACCGTTCTGCCTTATTCCTGTGTGGAGGACGAATATAAGGGAGCTGGCCCCCTGGAGGGTATCCGCCAGCTGCTTTACCATGCCAGAAATGATTATGTCTTTGTCTGCGCCACCGATATGCCCTTTATCAAAAAAGAATTAGTGGAGTATATGAAAGAATTTATATCCAGTGACTATGACTGTTATATCCTGGAAGATGATAAGAGAAAGCAGCCGCTATGTGCCATATATTCTAAAAGAGTGTGTAATGTTATTGTGCAGATGCTTCTCGAGAAAGAGTATCGGCTTTCAACCCTATTAGATCGTTGCCCCACGAAGTACATCCCGCTTAAGTTTACCTGTTTTGACAAAAAAGTAGTTTGCAATATTAATACAAATGAAGAATATAAGCAAGCCATTAAGCCTGTTGTATTTTGTGTCAGTGGGATAAAAAACAGTGGAAAGACCTGTCTTATTGAGAGAATTATAAATGAACTGATTGATGAGTTTCCTAGAATTGGGGTAGTGAAGCATGACGGACATGATTTTACCATTGATAGGGAAGGAACGGATACCCTGCGCTTTATGAGTGCAGGTGCGTCTATGGCGGGAATCTATTCCAGGGAACATGCTGCAGTCATGAGCCAGAAACTTGTGAAAAAGGAAACAGATATCATTGAGTCCATGAAGGATATGGATTTGATTATATTGGAGGGACTAAAATATAGTGAATATCCTAAAATTGAGGTTGTGAGAAAAGGCATTTCCAAGGAAAGTGTGTGCAAGAAGGAAAGCCTGATTGCAATTGCAACGGATTTAGAGCAGGTAATAAATGCAGGTGATACAAGTTTAGTAAATCTGAATGATACAAAGAAACTTGTTAACATAGTACTTGATTACTTTGATTATAATATTTGATGACTAACTAATTTGATTTGAAAATAAAAGATTAAAGGGATTATGATGAAAGATGTTTTCAATTTGCGACGTTGATTAAGGAAAAGGATTGTAGCATGATAAAAGCTACAGCCCTTTTATGTCCGCAAGATTAGTATGCTGGGGATTGCCTTTGGCAAGAGGGGTTGGCCGCAGGGTTGTTAAGGTGTTAATATTGCCACGAATATCAGTACCGTCCTTGTCAGGGGTATACCAGACACCTTGGGAGATTGCGATAACACCAGGAATGATCCGGTTGGTTACATGAGCTTTCATGTGTATGGTACCGCGGTCATTAAAGATTTTGGTAAGCTGGCCGTCTTCAATATTCCTGTTTTGGGCATCGGTTGGATTAATCCACACTCTTGGTGGTTCGATTTCTTCCATCCAGGGATTGTTGTCGTGAGTGGAATGACAGCGCCGTTTGGTGTGCCAGCCTATAAGCTGCAGAGGATATTTCTTCGTCAGTGGATCTAAAGGTCCTTCAAAGCCTTCTATATATTTGGGAATGGCAGGAATCTCTTCCGGTTTATGAAAATCATAAAGAGCTTTGGAAAAAATCTCAATTTTACCGGAAGGCGTAGAAAATGGATTGTGTTCAAAATCCTCAATTTGCTTTTGAAAGGCTATGAAGTTAGAAGGTTCCTTGTAGAAATATCCTCCGCCCTCAGAAAATTCCGCGAAGGGCGGAAGAAGAGCTGCTTCGTTCTTCTTACAGTCTTCATAAGCGGCCTTTACCCAATCAAGGACGGTATCCTTACCAGCGGTAAATTCTTCATAGACACCAAGATTTGCAGCAAGCTCTTTAAGCCAGTCATATTCAAACCGGCTTTCAAATAAAGGATCGATTACTTTTGGATTGTATAAAAAGAAATCGCCTTCCCTCCAGGGATAAGTAATATTCTCACTTTCTAAAAAAGAGGTGCCCGGCAGAAGGATATCTGCAAACTTTGCACTTGGTGTCATAAACAGATCAGATACCACGATGAATTCACAAAGACTGGTATCCTTTAGTATCTGAGCCGTCTTGTTGACATCGGAATGTTGGTTGATTAAAGTATTGCCGGCTAAGTTAAATATTAATTTAACAGGGGATTTCAAACGTTCTGCTCCACGGATCATGTCGTCTGTTTGGGTCATGTCCTTTCCACGGACAACGGCATCGGTCCACAAGAAGCTTGGTATTACTGCCGGATAAGGATTTGGCAGGGAATGGATGACCGGCATAGGCCTGAGCTGTATAAATCCATTGCCGCCAGCATAACCGCCGGGGATACCCACATTTCCCGTAAGACAAGGCAGCAGAGTTGAACTTCTTGCCGTCTGCTCGCCGTTACAGGTTCGCTGGGGGCCAAGCCCCTGCACCAGGGCAGCCGGTTTACTTGTTGCATATGCCCTGGACAAGGAGATGATGGTATCTTTTGGAATTCCGGTGATAGTTTCTGCCCATTCCGGGTTTTTTACTATGCCATCCTTTTTGCCAAACAGATAACTTTCATAGCTTTCGCCACAAGGAATACCTTCCGGCATGTGGTCTTCGTCAAAGCCAAGGCAGAATGTATCCATAAAATCCCTGTCTTCCAGCCCTTCAGAAAGGATGACGTAAGCCATGGCATCGGTTAAGGCGCTGTCGGTGGAAGGTTTGATTCCAATCCATCGGTCAGCAAAAGCTGCTGTTGTGTCACTAAAGCGGGGATCTATGGAGATGATTTTGCAGCCATTTTTCTTGGCTTTTAGTAATTCTTTTAACAGTTCAGAACCGAAAATGGTCTCAGAAGGATTATGGCCCCATAAGATAATCAATTTGGACTGCCCAAAGAAATGGCTGCTGCTTCCGGTATAACCGGTACCATAGGTGTAAGGCGTCGCAATATCGGTGCAGGCACTGCTGTAGCTGTTATAGCTGTCAAGGAAACCTCCGTCTAATGAAAATAACCGCGTTGCCATCAGGTTTGGACGTATCATGGCATTGACGCCGGAAGCGTAGTTTACGTATCTGGATTCGGGTCCGTAGATTTTCGTGATTCGTTTGATTTCACTGGTGATAGTATCAATGGCTTCCTGCCAGGTAACCCTGACAAACCGTCCTTCTCCCCGCTCTCCCACACGTTTTAGAGGGTAACGGAGCCGCTCCGGGGAAAGATTGGTCTGCCGATATCCATATCCACGTACACAGGCCTTTGGACAATTGGTTTTATCAGAAACAGATGAAAGCCTTAAGATATTCCCTTTTTTTTCATGGACATTTATGACACACCTTCCGCCGCAGTTATTGCGTCCGGAGGAGTGAAATACCCGGTTACATACATTGGCAGCGTCTGTACGAATAAAACCGTAAGGTTCTCCTGCACCCATAAATTCTTTGATACCTTCTGAAAGAATTTCGGCCAGTTCATCTTTTGTGTATTTAACCGGTCCTAAGAGTGTATCAATGGCAGTAAGGTGCTCCCGCAGTTCCTGTTCCAGGAAAATAAGCCATTCTTTATAATAACCATAAGTATGAGGCCATACGTTACTTACTAAAAAAAGGACATGATTTTTTATATAATTCCGAAGATAGTATAAGAGCCCATTTGGATATTCCTCTGTCCCTTTGCTAAACAAGGAAGATAAATGTCCGGCAAATAATAATTCAAAGCTTAAGTGGTCACACAGCTGATGAAAGGACGGGTTTGCCTTTAGGTGAAAGTGTTCGTATATTTCTTGCACAATTAAAGTGTTTGCATCAAGTAAGGTCCCTTGATTTCCATGGTAGACGGATTCCCACAGGAAGATATGATCACCACAAGTATCTTCTATTATGGAACTAAACTCTTCCTGGGAAACTTTGCAGATATCAACGTTACATTCCGTAAAAAACAAGGAACGGCAGAGGTTATAATCCTCTAAACATTGAGCCGGGCAGGTAAGAAAGGTCTTACCGAAAAAAGTATATACAGCAGGAAGCCTGGTAAAGGCTTTAATGGTTGAATTCATGGTATTATCTACTCCTTCTTTACGGTAATCAGACTTATAGGACAAGCAGGGACACAGACATGATTCTTACAGGGGTTTTGGCATCGGCTTTTAAAAGTTACCTCCAAAGTACCGTCGCCCTTAAATGCCTCTGTTACAGTAACGGTACGAAAATTATTACCACAAGGAAGATCATAGAAGTCCTTGCATGCTTGGACACAGGCCATACAGCCAGTGCAGTATTCATCATCATAATCAAATTCAACAGCCATATCTCATTTCTCCCCGTTATTTCGAATATTAATAATGTTATAGTAGCCGATAAAATATTGAACAGGATAAACTTATAAAATTACAAAAGTGTTAAATTTAAAGTTAAAAGCCTATCGAAGAATTGCCGCAATCAATTAATATTCATGATCTTTCTTCTCTGCTTAACTTCATGAAAAAATACTCCTCCTAGATTTATTATTATTAAATTATATCATATTATTAAGGATAACAAGTAAAAACAATGTAAAAAATAATAAAACTTCCAAACATTAAGAGGTTAATCTTTTTTCTGATTTCTTTTACTAATAAAAATTATGTTTTTTAATAAAAGGTGTTAACCCAATTCCCAAAGTAGCCGATATATATTTTATCTATTATGCAAAAGCGCAAAGGTAAATTTTGGATTTTTGTGGAGGTAAATTCGTAATAGCATGAATGACAGTAAGTTCTTTTGTATTGCCAAAGAATGGTCATGAATACATAAAGCTGCGACTAAATAGGAGGTTTTCACATTGTCAAAATTAAGAAACACAACACTGATTGGACTGATAATAGGTGTATCCTTTGTAGTTGGTTCAATAATAGTAACGGGAGAGCCGATTTTATTCTGGAATTTACCATCGGCATTTATTATATTTGGCGGTACATTGGGAGCCGTTGTAATAGCTTTTCCGGCCCAAAGGCTAAAAACTATCGGGTCAGTTATAAAAAGGGCTTTTAAAAAGGATGAATATGATTTAAGAGAAGATATCGTTATTTTAGTAAAGTTCGCTGAAATATCAAGAAGAGAAGGCATACTGGCTCTTGAAGATTTTGTTGATCAGTTTACTGAGGATGATTTCGTGAAGAAAGGAATACAGCTTATCGTGGACGGCGCAGACGAGGAGCAACTCAGAAATTTATTGGAGGGCTCAACCTACTTCATGAAACAAAGACATCAAAAAGGGGCTTCAATGTTAGATATGATAGCAGCTACAGCACCGGCATTAGGTCTCCTTGGAACCTATGTAGGTCTTATACCTATGTTAAATAACTTAGAAGATCCAACTGCGCTGGGACCTATGATGGCACTTGAACTGGTTTCCTCATTTTATGGAGCTTTCATAGCTTATATAGTATTTTCGCCACTGGCTAAAAGGTTGAAGATTATGAATAAAGAAGAAGAATCAAGAAGAGAATTGCTAATTGAGGGACTTGCAGCTATTCAGCAGGGGAAAAATCCCAAGCTAATAAAAGAAGAATTATCGGCATATGCGAATTTAGACCCGGATGCACCAGAGGAAAAGGAGCAGGAGCAGGACGATGCATTTAAAGCAAAGGAGATGACTAGTCAACTATGAATAGCAGAAGTAAATTCAGCAGATTAAACGATGAAGATGAGGATGGTGACGAAGCTAATTGGCAGGATAGTTATAGTGACCTGATGACAGACTTGCTTGCGATATTCGTGATTCTGTTTTCATTTGCCATGATGAGTCAAGCGATTGAAGCATCCAAGTCCACGTCGGCGAACGGACAAAATGTAATAGCTGAATTCGCGGAATCAACAATATTGCCCAGCCATGACAGTATATTGCCAGGGCAAGACAGCGTCTTGCCCGACCAGGAAAGCTTTAATAACCTCTACGAATACATAAAAGCTTACATCAATGAGACCGGACTTTCTAATCAGCTGAGCGTAACGAAGCAAGGTAATAAAGAAATCCTGTTACGTGTGGCGGCTTCCGTTTTTTTTGACTCAGGCCGGGCCGATATCAATCCCACTGCGGAACCCTTACTTAACAAGATTTCAGATATACTGACAGTATATGACGACTCTATTAAAATAATACGGATAGAGGGACACACCGACAACCTTCCAATAAACACCAAACAGTTTGATAGTAACTGGGAACTGTCTACAAGCCGGGCTGTTAATGTTCTGAGACGGCTTTTGGAGATATCCGAATTTGAGCCGAAGAAATTTTCTGCTGTCGGCTACAGTGAGTTCTATCCTATTGCCGACAACGATACCACGGTTGGAAGGGCTAAAAACAGACGAGTGGACTTCTTCATTGAGGCAGCGGAGGAGTAGAAAACAGTCAAGACCACCAGTCCAGATTATTTTCAATCTTGCTCCCATTGCATACCGCAGACTTGTCATACTTTTCCTCCCTTTTCGAATGACCCTTAAATTTCCGGTATAGTACATTTCATAAAACTCGTTGATATCCATGCCAAAGATACAATACAGGGAACCTGTATTTAACTCTATCACATTATCCGAGGCTACTGAAAAAGTCCTTTTTTAGGAAGCTGAATGAATAAAGGTGTATCTATATTCATGCCAAGTTTGTGAAAGGGACTTTTTCAGCAGCCTCCATTATCCCCACGGAGTTCTTTGACTGTCATATTAAATTCTTTTGGATATAGGGTGAGCCATTCTATGAAATTAGCAGTAGCAGTTCAGGCACGTTGCCTTTAACAGTGCACTGCCGGTATTTCTTTAACAGCATCCGCAAATACAGGCTGCTCCCCATTAATAACCTTATAGATATGCTTGTTGCATTCCGTCATAATTTCTGTCATATCTTTGTATTCCTGCAATGCCAGGTCTACAATTCCTATTTGATAATTTTCACCGTCAAAGCGGCCGAGGCAATTCTGATCTACCAACTGAAAATAATGCGCCCCCAGAAAATACCCGGATTTTACTCCCTGCTCCATATAGTACCTGTATGCTTTTCCCCGTTCTCTCTGACTGGCAACCGCCCGCAGCCCGGTGGACAACAGTCCTTTATCCAGGGCTCCAAAATGAAATTCGCCGATCATAATAGGCATATGAAGAATTTCTCCGATTTCCGCCAACTCTCTATAGGGACTCATTTGATAAAGGTTCATAGAAAAAACATCAAAATATTCATGTCCGCTTAACATAACAGGATCGGTTACGAAGGCGTAACGCATTCCCAGATTTAAGTGATTCGGATCCAGCTTCCGCAATTCCAAAGCAGGTATCTGAACATATCTTTCAATCATTTCCTTTGAAAATTCCTTTATGTCCTCTCTTGCACTTCCCGAATAGTCCGCGGCATGCCGCAAAGGCTTATTTAAATCCGCAAAAGAAGACAATTGTACATTCCATGCAAAGTTAAGTGCTTCCACTATTTTATATTTTTCTGCCAGTCTCCGGATAAAAATCTGCCGGCTGACAAAATTCTCTTCTGATTCCAGCATTTCTTCGGCTATCAGCATATTAAAAACAAATCCCCAGCTTGGTTCATTCCTCATAAAATATCCAATCAGATAAGGATCATCAACAAACGGTTTTATATTCTGAGCATATTTAACCGCATTCTGCTTATATTCCTCTGAAAAAACATCCGGAAAGTCTCTGAAAATTGACTTTTCTGTCCCCGGGAAAGGTGCACCCATGGCATCCAGGGGAAGCACATAGGGCATTTTAGCATATCGGATAAATTCAAGTGACGACCAGTTTCCAATAGTATTTATATGCCATTTATATAAATAACTTTTTAAGATTTTATAAAAGCTTTCCTTCCATTTTCTTCTGCCAAAAGCACGAATCAGATTAGCGATTCCATAATTAAAGCTTCTGCCCTCCTTCTCCCATCCATCGGAATATTCCAAATCATTCCTGTCCGGTATCCATTTACAAAGTTCTGCTTCCATATAAACAGGTGTATCGTTTCCTGCATGCATACAATCAATACCAGTGGAAAAAAAAGCATTTCCTTCAGGATCCGCAAGCCAGTACCTCTTTCCATCTTCCACCACATGAAACCAGCCTGTTTTATTAAATTTTTTCTTCTTCCAGCCTCCGTAGACATCCCATTCTTGGTTATCGTAACAGCAATTTTCTTTTTCTGCCAGATCCAGTCTTTCTCTCAGTATTTTTGTACACTCCTCCACACTGTGGAGTTTACTGTCCCATTCCTTCTGAATCCATTGGCCCATTTCATCCATCAAAGGCTCCTCCGGTAATGTCAAATCCGGCATCTCATAACTTAGATACATATGCCTCAAAATGACGGATTGTTCTTTGCAGCACTTTAATATCGTAAGCTTAAGCCCCACTATCTCTTCCTGTCTGAGAGGCTTTCCGTACACCATCATACGCAGTCTGCCCTTAGTTCTTGGAACAATTAATGTCTGGGAACCGAACAGGTTCAGATCAATGGGTACCGTACAATCTATATGAGGCAATATACTGAAGGTCACCCTCAAGGCATATTCTTCAGCCTTCTTATCCGTGTAGAAATCCACATTAAAAGTCAAGGTATGATTTTCGTTATTTTTTAGCACCAGAACCAGATACCTGGCATCCTGCCAGGGTATCTTTTTTTCCTCATCCCAGATGGGCAATTCCAATCCGCTTGAGGGTGCAAGTAATTCTCCGCTGTACAAATCCTTCATATATTTTCTTCTCCCTATGCAACAAGGCAGCGGCATACCCTCCTGTTATAACATGGGACCCCGCTGCCAGATCTACTCCAGCATAATCATAATATGCATTCTGTGATTATTTTACAGCCGCATTAACCTGCTTTATAATATCCTCCAGGCCTGCCTCTTTATAATTACTGATAATGTCATTCCATATCTTCTCCACAGTCTCAGAACCGGTCATAATATTAAGCATATCATCCTCCACATTCAGGGCAAAATCGGATTCCATGCCGACATAGGCGGATGTACAGTCATAATTATATTCAGGAATCTCCAATGTTCTTGCCTCTGCCACATGGGCATTGTTAATATCAACATATTCCTGCGGAATGGCACTTGGAAATTCATCCGGATTTTCCATACCGGGAGTCCAGGATACAAGATACGCAAAAGTTTTAATACTATTGTATGTTTCTTCCGGGACACCCGTGCCATATCCTTCATAATTTATTTTGCCGTCTGCATCCACCCCATATGTTTCTCCTTCAATACCGCATCTGCTAAGAAGTACGCCTTCCCTGGAAAGCAAATAATCATAGATAGAGAGGATTCTGTCCATTTTTTCCTCATCTACACGTGAACTGACGTAGGATTCAGACCATGCATAATCCCAGATCGGCCAACGCTTATTGCCGTCCTTATCCTTCATGATATTTAGAAACTTCACATCGTTTAAAAAGCTTTCACTATAAATTTCTTCCCAATATTTTCCTACATCATTATAAATATTTGTAGCGCTGCCATCAATCAGAATGGCTGCATTAGACCCCTGAAGGAACTTCTCCAGTGCCTGAGTTGAAGTTGTAACGGCAATGTCTTTCTCTATAGTTCCTTCCGTATACATTTCCCTTAGAAGATTCCAGGTGGGAAGTGCCTCTGCTCCTAATTCTTCACCGGCAAAATAGACAGGTATATAACCCCCCGCATTATCCTCCACCCAATAGAAGGTGACACCGCTAACTGCCCCTAAAGGCATGGAATATGGGAAAAACATTCCGCTCATTAATTTATACCCCTTGGCAGTCATACCCTGAACCCCTTTTCCTTCCGGGTCTGCTTTCATGACTGCCTGTATCATATCACGGAATTCATCCCAGGTTTCCGGTTCTTTGGTAATTCCCGCTTCCTGTGCCAGGTCCCAGCGGTAAGCAACCTCACGGTCAAGAACCGTTGAAGCCTGATCCGTATAAGTCTGCCGGAAAATACAGTATGTTTTCCCGCCTACCTGGCAGGTGGAAAGCTCCGGGCTGTCCATATATTCCGCAAGATTCGGATAAGCGGTAAGATCAGCAGGGATTTCCTTTAACAGACCTTCATTTGCCCACTTTGCAAAATTTGCCGTTGTTCTTGAGGCACCCATGAAAATATCCGGCAATGTATCTGATACCGCCCACAACTGCAGCTTCTGTTCATAATCATCCCATGATATATTTTGCGGAACAAATGTCACATTAAATTTGTCCTCCAGGGTTTTGAGCACCTTGTCATCAGAAGTCCCCGTCAATGATGATTCCACATCCCAAAAGGCAATGCTGATATCAAGATGTTCTGAAAAATCTTCCTTTCCGCTTGCCGACGAAGTATCTGTTACACCGCTGCCTTCCGGCGAATTACTGCCGGAACTGCTGCCGCAGCCTGCCAGCATTCCTGCCGTTATTACGGATATAAGCAGCAAAGCTGTCCATTTCTTCAAGTTTTTCTTTTTC
>JAATEU010000594.1 GCA_015655565.1 Clostridiales bacterium | reverse complement strand
TCTATTTTATCCATTAAAATCTTCATGGCTGCTTACAGTAGTCCTGCTTCTTTTAAAATATCCAGGGCTTCCTCGGTAGTAACGCAGTCCAGAACTTTCTTTAACAGGGCAGGTTCCGCACCTGCCAGCAGTCCGCAGCTGCATAATATCTCCATTCTTCCGTCCGCCCATTTGGAATGGGTATTCATGATACCCCCTCCAAGCTTCACAAACTTCCCGATATGTCCTGCCAGCAATAATCCTTTTAGTTGGAATTCATATGCCATATCAATGGTTTCTCCGATAAAATTACTGCATTTTACCGTCTTACCGGGAGCAAGGGACAGTGTGCCGCCCACAAAAGCTTCCCCATAATTTCCGGGAGTGGCAATCAGATATTTACATCCCCCCGCCGTAAGCATGCTCATTTCTGTTTTTATGGTATCCACCAAAGCTGATTCACTCATAGGTTCGACAATACCACTGGTTCCTAATATTGATATTCCGCCTTCAATCCCAAGTCTAGGGTTGAAAGTCTTTTTTGCAAGCTCTTCTCCACCCGGTATGGAAATAATAATCGCTAACCCTCCGGTATACCCTGCTTCTTCACAAACTTCCAAAACCTCATTAAAAATCATGCTTCTGGGAACCTTATTGATGGCGGCTTTTCCAATTTCCTGATCAAGTCCATGCTTTGTCACTCTGCCAACTCCGGTTCCGCCGTCAATAAGAATATCCGCTTTAGTCTTTCTTACAGTTGCAAATACGAGTATTCCATTGGTTACATCCGCATCATCCCCGCTGTCTTTTTGTATCCCGCAGGTAATACAATCTATCTCCTGTCTGATTTCCTTCACCTCAAGTTCCAGCAGGATTCCTTTCGGTGTTCCTATGGAAATCCGCTCAATGGGCTTTCCGCTCAGAAGCATGACGGTAGCCGCTTTTGCCGCAGCTGCCGCGCAGGAACCGGTCGTGTATCCGCATCTTAGTTTCCGGTTGCCTTTATATACATATCTCTCCAACATAATTAACCCTTCCCTTTTACTTTACGATAATGAGGGAATAATACCCTGCTTCCTCCGGAATTTCATCCGGGGTACGGTATATTTTTTCCTCCTCCATACCGCAGTTTTCTACCATAGCGGCTTCCAAACCCAGGGATACCAATTGTTCCTTCACTTCACCGATTTTTTTGCCCGCCTTCATAAATACCTTGGTTCCCTGCAGGGTAAGGGCATTTTTAATGGAATAGGAACTTGGGATTACATGAAGCTGTTCCGCATTTTCCACCAGGCTTTCATTCAGCCTTGCCGCCACAGCACAGAAAGAAGGAATTCCGTTAATAATTTCCGCAGGATACCCTTTCTCCAATATGCGTTTATGGATGTAAATATAGGTGGAATAAACCGTCGGGTCTCCCAATGTTAAAAACGCAACCTTGTAACCTTTCCGCAAATACTCCCCAATTATTTGCGCCCCTTTTTCATGACTCTCCTCCAATCTGTCTTTTTCTTTCGTCATGGGCAGGGCAATGGAAAGGAGCTCTTTTTCGCCAATCTCCGGTATGGCCTGTTTTACAATATTATAGGCTGCACAAGTATCCTTATCCGCTGTAGGAATTGCAAGGATATCACATTCTTTTATAACCCGTATTGCCTTTAGCGTAAGTAACTCCGGATCCCCCGGACCTACCCCCACGCCATATAATACACCTGTCATAATAATCTCTCCAATCTATACCAATATACTTACGAAAATGTGGTAAATTTGGGGCATCATCCAAAGTCCGGGTATACCCACCCCGTCTTATCTGGCCTCTTTGACATGCTCAATCAATATATCCCGTATACTTTTATATTCACCAAGTCCTTTTAAGAAACAGCTTACTTCATAGCCTTCTTTTTCCAATACGGATTTCCATGAATCTTCTTCCCCACCTGCCATGTCATTTATGGCATGCTCCCCCGATACAATCATAAAGGGGAGTAAAATAATTTTTTTATAATTTTTTTTCCTTAATTGCTTTATTACATTCTCCAAGGCAGGATAAGCCTCCACCGTAGCTACATAAATATCCTCATAACCGTAATCCCTAAGCATATATTCCAAAGCGGCATAACAGGTATTGGAATAATGAGTGGTTCCATGCCCCATGCATACTATGGCCTCCCGGCTTTGCAAATAGGGCAGTTCATTTATAAAACCCGAAATTACTTTGCGGTAATCCTGAGTGGAAGTAAGAAGGGGTACACCTATCTTTACGGAATGAAATCGATTCTGACAGCTGCGAATTTCCTCCAGCATATTTTCATTTTCAATTCCGTTTAGAATATGGGTCGGCTGGACAACAACCTCCTTAACCCCATCTCTATACATCTGTTCCATAGCTTCTTTTACCGTCGGTACCGTAAAGGCATCCCTGTTTTTTAATATATTTATAATCAGTCTGCTTGTAAAAGCGCGGTAAATCCCATAGCCGGGGTATGCCAGTCCAATATCCGTTTCAATCTGTTCAATGGTTTTTACCCTTGTTTCCATATGACTTGTACCAAAGCTGACAACCAAAATTGCTTTTTTACTCATTATCCCTGCTCCTGACACTGTCTGTTATATATTTTTCTAAGGTATTATAATTTTTTGGAACCGGAAGACTTTTGTTTATGATGCCCTGGTCACATAAATCGGAATAAAGGTTTAAAACATTTGGCTGTATTAAATTAGACTGCCTTATTAATTCCCTATCTATCAATATATCCTCCGGCTTTCCCATGGAAATCACTTTCCCTTCCTTAAATACCACAGCTTTATCCGCCCATTTCAATGCATAATCCATATCATGGGTTGCTATTATTACAGTAATGCCCGAATCCGGCAATTGATTTAATTTATTATGAATCATTTCCGTATGTTTTGGATCAAGGGCTGATACCGGTTCATCCAGGATAATAACCTCCGGTTCCATAACTAAGATATCCGCTAAGGCTACCTGCTTCTTCTGCCCACCGCTTAACAAATGGGTCGGTTTATGGCAAAAAGGCTTTATCTCTAATTGCTCCATTATCATTTCTACCCTTTTGATCGCATCCTGCCCTGACACTCCCATATTCAATAATCCAAAAGAAATTTCCTGATAAACACTGGCAGAAAAGAGCTGGTTATCCGGGTCCTGAAATACAATTCCCACTTTACTTCTTAGGTCCAACAGACCTTTTCTGGAATAATCAATGGGTTTATCCTTATAATAAATTTTCCCGGCCTGTGGTTTTAAGATTCCGTTTAAACAAAGAAAAAAAGTTGACTTTCCTGAACCATTCGCTCCCAAAAAAGCTATTTTTTCTCCTTTTTCCAAGGAAATATTTACTTTGTTTAACGCCTTCGTTCCATCTTCATATACATATGTTATATTTTCTGCTCTTATAATACTCAAATTAATCTCCTTTGAAGCAGGTAAATTCCAAGCAGGATTACCTCAAACGCAACCACCATTATGATTTCCCTCCCAGATGCCGCGGAAGTTTCCCTTAATACCTGGAGTTTACCGTCATAACACCGTGACTCCATTGCATCATAAAGC
>JAATEU010000368.1 GCA_015655565.1 Clostridiales bacterium | reverse complement strand
TATGAAAGGTATTAGTAAGGAACTGGATGAAGCTGCAAGAATTGATGGCTGCGGATATTTCAAATTGTTGATTGAGATATTGGCTCCTCTTATGAAGCCGGTTATTGCAACTATTACAATTATGACATTTTTACGGGTATATAATGATCTGATTTTTTCTATCCTGTTAATCAGTGATCGTAAAAAAGCGACCTTATCCGTTGCGCTTATGGCTTTTAAATCAGAATATGACATTAATTATGGAGGAACCTTTGCCGGAATTTGTATTTCTGTTCTGCCTATGATATTAATCTATTTTAAATTTCAAAAGCAAATTGAGACCGGATTATCCGCAGGTTCCGTAAAAGGTTAGGATAAAAGGGAGGGAAAAAATGTATTTTAAATATGATATACCAAAAGAATTTGAATGGTTTCCTCAATCCAGATATGGTTTGTTTATTCATTGGGGGCCATATTCATTGACAGGGCATGGAGAACAGGCTTTATTTAGAGATCATATGGATCAGTCGGAGTATGAAAAAATGGCCTGTTCCTGGAATCCTCAAAAATATGATCCGGAAGAATGGGCAAAAATTATGAAAGCCTCCGGTTTCAAATACGCCTGTCTTACAACACGTCATCATGATGGTTATTGCCTTTGGGATAGTGCATATACGGATTATACAAGTATGAAACAAGCCCCTAAAAGAGATTTTGTAAAAGAATACGCGGATGCCCTGCGCGCAGAAGGATTGAAGGTAGGGTTTTACTATTCCTGGTGTGACTGGAGAATTCCGGCATATTATGAAGGGCCTGAAAAGAATCCGGAAGGCTGGAAGAAGATGCAGGAGTACATACATCATCAGGTAAGGGAATTATGCACAAAATATGGAAAAATTCATTACTTTTTCTTTGATGGAGTTTGGCCGAGATGTGCAGAGCATTTAAAAAGTCCCGAGTTAGTAAGAAAAATGAGAGAATGGCAGCCGGGTATTCTTATCAATAACCGGCTGGGGTATTCTACAGACAAGGAACAGTTGTTAAAACATGGAGGCGGGAATGAGGAAGGGGATTTTGGAACACCGGAACATTTGGTAAGTCCGGAGAACAGATTATGGGAATCGAATCAGGTAAGCTACTGGAGATGGTGGGGATTTACAAACGGAGAACGCTGGAAATCTGCAGCCGAGCTTTTGGATACCCTTTGTACCTGTGCGTGTAGGGGAGGAAAACTTATTATTAATATAGGGGCTACACCTGACGGGGAATTCCAGCAGGAGTTTAAAGAAAGAGCACTGGCAATCGGCAGATGGCTGGGGAAATATGGAGAAGCTGTTTACGGAAATGAAGGAGGCGAATTAACGGAGTCCTTAACATATGGTTTTCAGACGATGAAAGGAAATAATCTTTATTTAATCATACGCTTTTGGGACGGAAAGCCGGTGTTCCGGCTGGCGGATCTTACAAGCAGGGTGATTGGTATAGAGCTTATGACAACAAAGACCGATTTAAGATTCAGGCAGGAGGGAGATATTTTTTATATGGAAGGTTTACCGGAGAAGACAGAGGAAAATTTGTTTCCGGTCATAAAAATCACCTGCCAAGGAAAACCGGAAACAAATCTTTGGGGAGAGCAGCGCCTTTGGGAAGGCGATCCGCAAAGAGTAGCCGACTGGGCTGCCAAACGTGGGAGCAATGCAGAGTTCTGTATAAATAATAAGGTAAATGGGAAATGAAGAAACAAAAGGAAGAATTATTGTCGGCTATAAATAAAAACCGATTGTGGCAGATTGCAAAAGATTTAATATCTTTAAAAAGTGATGTAATTTCGGGAAATGAAAAGTATGCTGCCCAATATGTATTTGATTTTTTTCGGGATTTAGGGCTTCATCCGATAAAAGATTATTGCAGTAAGGAGCGTTTTAACGTAGTTGTTGAAATACAAGGGAAGGAAGATATGCATAGAAGAATTATGTATATCGGACATTTGGATGTGGTTCCGGCCGGAGAGGAGGAACAGTGGTTTTCACCTCCTTATGTTCCGGAGATCCGGGATGGGAACCTGTATGGAAGAGGAGCCTGTGATATGAAGGGCAGTATTGCCTGCTCCATGTATGGGGCTGAACTTTTGGTAAAAAATAAGATTGAATTAAAAGGCAGCCTTCTCCTCGTTTATGATATTGATGAGGAAAATACCAATGTTGGATTAAAGAAGTATTTGAAAAATCCTTTAAAGGCAGACTTTGCAATCGTAGGTGAACCGACGGATATGCAGATAGCGCTCGGGCATAGGGGAGTTATGGCATTTACGGTCAGCATATATGGGAAAAGTGCCCATGCAGCCCGGCCGCAACTTGGAAATAACACTGTTTATGCAGCCTCTTTTCTTATAGGATTGATTCAGGAATTGGATCATAGATTAGGTCGGAAGGAGGAGCAATATCAGGGAAACGGCAGCATTCAAGTTACAAAAATTGAAGGCGGGACAAAAGTGAATATAGTGCCGGATTTGTGCAGACTCCGGATTGACAGAAGATTAATAAAGGGAGAGAACAAAAATAGTTGTACTGTTCAGTTAAAAGATCTGTTGGAAGAGATGGAAAAGTGCACAGGATGTAAATGGGATTTGGAAATAACCACGTATTGCCCTCCGGGAAAATGCAAAGAGGATTTGAAAGAAATTCAGGTTATTAAAAAAAATACTATAGAATTATATGCCGAAGAACCAGTTATTAAGGGGTTTGAGGCATCCTGTGAAGCCGGATTTATTACGGAGGCACTTAAAATACCGGCAGTGATCTTTGGACCCGGCAGCATTGAACAGGCTCATCAAATAGATGAGTACATTACGTTGGAACAATTAGAAAAAGGTATATCATTATATACGGGATTTTTATATGACATATTAACGTAAGCCGGAAGATTGAAAGGAAAGGTAAACATAATGTATGATTATTTACCAACACCGGCAGTGGTGGTTGAATTGGAACAGGTAGAAAAAAATTTAAAAGAAATGGTGGAACAGAATGAAAAGAATGGTATTCATGTTAGACCGCATATTAAACCCCATAAAAGCGTGGAAATTGCGAAACTTCAGCAGGCTCTTGGAGCTAAGGGAATTACCTGCGCCAAATTAGGGGAGGCTGAGGTAATGGCAGAGGCCGGATTGAAAGATATTCTAATTGCCTATCCGCTGATAGGAGAAGACAAAATGGAACGGTTGGAAAAACTTATGGATATTGCCGACATTATTACCATAGTAAACAGTACAGCAGGCGCAAATCAGCTTTCAAAAGCAGGGGAACGGAAAAATAGAAAAGTTAAAGTCTTAATAGAAATAGACGGCGGTATTAGCCGGGGCGGAAAAAAGCCTTTTGAACCTGCTTTAAAATTTGCCGACAGTATCAGAGAGCTTTCGGGAATTGAAATTATAGGAATTATGTATTATGGAGGGACTATTTATAATGAAAGCACAATGGAAGGTTTTGATCGTGTAACGAAGTCTGAACATGATAATATAGCAGGAACAGCGAAAATGTTAAGGGCTGCCGGTTTTAAAATGGAGGTTTTAAGCGGAGGAAGTTCTTATTCATCAAAACGTTCCCATTTATTAAAGGGAATTACTGAAGTGAGACCCGGGCACTATATATTTAATGATTGCGGTCAATTATTTACGTCTTTTGCAACAGAAGAACAATGTGCATTGAGAGTTGTTGCTACCGTTGTCTGTGTAAATGATGAGAAGCGGGCAATAATAGATGCGGGAAGTAAAACCTTAACATCAGATTTGTGCGGGCATCATGAAGGTTATGGCTATGTAGTGGGGCGGCCGGATCTTACTATTACAAAACTAAATGAAGAACATGGATTTATAGAATCCTGCCATATCTTAAACTTGCAGATCGGAGATAAAATTGCCATTATTCCAAATCATGCCTGTGTAATCCTAAATCTGGCAGATGAAGTCTATGGTATCAGAAATGGTCGGGTAAATCATATGATTTGCATTGATGCCCGGGGAAAGAACCGGTAATTCATGCTATTTAAAGAATTGACAGGAAAGTAAAATTAACTATACGGAACAGATATAAATAAAAACAGGTGTATGGCTGATTAACAACCTGCCATAATAATACTAGGAGGCTAATTATGGATGTTTATCAAAAATTAAAAGAGTTAGGCTTACAATTACCTAAGGTACCGAAAAAGGGCGGTATATATTCTCCGGCAAAACAATTTGCAGGTAATCTGGTGTACATATCCGGTTGCGGACCTGTTATTGGGGATGAGGTAATCCAGGGAAAATTAGGCCGGGAATTTTCTGTTGAACAGGGAAAATTATATACACGGCAAAGTATGCTTAATGTGCTGGCCGTTTTGGAAGCCAGCATTGGTGATTTAAATAGAGTAAAGAATGTAATAAAAATTTTATCTTTTGTGGCCAGTTCGGATAATTTTTATGACCAGCCCCAGGTGGCAAATGGAGGAAGCGGACTTTTGGTGGAATTATTTGGTGAAGATAAAGGAGCGCCAACACGATCTGCAATTGGGGTTAATGTTTTGCCGGGAAATATACCGGTGGAAATAGAAGCAATTTTTGAAGTGAAATAGTTATAGAGAGGTGCCGGTAAAATTAAAATGGTGCTTTGTAAATTGGAAAGTTGTAAAATATAAAAAATCATTGACAATATTACAGCAAAGATGTAAGATAAAGAAAAAATTAAATAAGGAAATTCTTCGGGGCAGGGTGAAATTCCCGACCGGCGGTATAGTCCGCGACCTGATGGCCTTATATATCTAAGAAGTTATTTTGTATGACTAAAGTGATATATATAGTTGTCAGTTGATTTGGTGCAATTCCAAAACCGACAGTAAAGTCTGGATGTGAGAAGATAATGAATGCGTAGTGGATATGCAGCGAATTCTTAATTATCAGCCTCGAATCTTTCGGTTCGGGGCTTTTTTGACGTAGGATGACAACGCGTGCACGGCATCTTTTATGTAGGCAGGTTTCCATATCAGCCTATAACAAAAAACCAGGAATTTTCCTTTCAATCATTATTTTAAAGGAGAGAACAAAATGAAATCAATGACTCATGAATCAAAAACGAAAACAGCCAAAGGTAAAACCTATACCACGAAAGCTATGGTAACAATCAGCTTATTATCAGCACTTTCCTATGTCCTGATGTTATTGGAATCACCGGCCTATATAGGCTTTTTAAGACTGGAACTTAGTGATATTCCTGCTATTGTAGGAGCCTTCCAGTTTGGGCCGATGGCAGGTCTTATAATAGAATTGATAAAGAATTTGATTAAGGGTATTACTGCTACAAAAACAGCAGGTATCGGTGAATTGGCAAACTTCATAGTAAGTACGGCATATGTTGTACCGGCAGCAATTATATTCAGAAAGATGAAGAGCAGATATAAATCGGTTGTTTCTTTTGGTGCCGCTACCGTCTGTATGACTGTTGCAGGATTCTTAATGAACTATTTTGTTACCATTCCTATGTATGTAACTCTATCTGGCGGAATGGAAAATGTATTGGCTACAGCTACGGTTATTCCCGGCATTAAAGATAAATTAACGTTAATCCTGTATGGTATCACGCCATTTAACATTGGAAAAGGTATCTTCTTAGGTGTACTGGGCCATTATACCTACCGTTATTTAAAAGGCCGTTTATAAAATAAGGTACAGTCAAAAGTCTTATAATGAGACTGGAATGCAAATAGTAATAAAAATAAGATTTGGCAGCACCCAGGCTGGCAGGCTGCACAGGAAGCAGCTAAAATCCCTGTCGCATGGCAATCGCTTTTGTGGCATGATTCCAATACTGATTGCATTTCTTTTGTCCGGAAGTATTTTCAGAAAGGAATTGCAATGGGTGCAATAAAAGGTTAAAATAGAAAATAACTATGGTAAAAGCAGATTATACGCTTGTATCGGAGGCCTTATGGTCTTAACCGTATGGAGTTGGCAAAAACCGCTTACCTCTATTCGGATTATAAAAAGAAAAGTGAGGGTAAATTATGGCACTTATACAAGTTGACTTTTTTTCAAATTGTTTATTGCGTACCGTAACAATTAATGCAGTGGTACCGGTGGCTAAAAGGACTATGCCGGAAGTGCCGGCAAGGGAGAAGAAACCGTTTAAAACGCTGTATCTCCTTCATGGAATTTTCGGCAATTATACATCTTGGATTACCGGAACCCGTATTCAGGCCTGGGCACAGGATCAGGACCTGGTTGTTATTATGCCGTCAGGAGATAACCATTTTTATGTGGATTGTGAAGCCACCGGTGAGAAATACGGTGAATTTATAGGAAAAGAATTAGTTGAAGTAACCAGGGAGTTATTCCATTTATCCGGTAAAAAAGAGGATACCTTTATTGCAGGACTCTCCATGGGAGGATACGGTGCAGTCCGCAACGGTCTGAAATACGGGGATACCTTTGGTTATGTTGCGGGTCTGTCAAGCGCTTTTATTCAGGAGCAGGTTATTAATTCTACGGATGATAATCCCATGCCGACCGGCAGAAGAAGTTATTATCAGGCAGTATTCGGGGACCTGGAAAAATTACAAGGAAGTGATAAAGACATAAAAGCATTAATACTAAATTTAAAAGAACAAAAAGCAGATATTCCCCATATTTATTTATGCTGCGGAATCGATGACTTTTTACTGGAAGCAAATCGTGATTACCATAATTTCTTAGATAAAAATGGAGTGGAAGTAACCTATGAGGAAGGTACCGGAGCCCATGAATGGGATTTTTGGGATACCTATATAAAAAAGATACTGGAATGGCTGCCGCTGGAGGGCCGGCCGGCGGGTATCAGCAGCAAAAATGTACGCTGATTTTCTCCAGTATACCAGTTTCAATTGTCACATGGAATAAAATATTTATAAGAAAGCACGAAGGTATTGTATTTTCATTATAAATATCTGAGGTGCTTTTTTACTGTTTGGGACTACTTGTAATTTTAAACTAATCTGCTATAATTGCACCAGGAGCCTGTTTAATACCCAAACCCAGTCTTAAAGGGAATACGGGAGTATGAAGCGGTTAATATTATCCGGGATAAAAAAAGCATGTATGTTTAAATAACAAATGTAAAGTGAGATATACTATGATCATAGAGAGCTTTAAGATGGAAGATACCTATAATTTAGGCAGGAAATTAGGGGAACTGGCAGAGGCGGGAGAGGTATACTGTCTTTTGGGCGATTTAGGAACCGGTAAGACGGTGCTTGCCCAAGGATTTGCCAGGGGGCTTGGCATTACGGAGGCCGTAAGCAGCCCAACCTTTACCATAATCCGGGAATATGAAGAAGGAAGACTGCCGTTCTATCATTTTGACGTCTATCGTATTGAAGATATGGAAGAAATGTATGAGATGGGATACGAGGATTATTTTTATGGCAGCGGAGTATGTTTAATTGAGTGGCCGAACCGGATTGAAGAACTGCTGCCTCCGGATCCTGCGGTTATTACCATTGAAAAAGAGCTGGAAAAGGGATATGATTATAGAAGGATTACGTTGGAGAACGGAAGAAGGATACGGTATGAAGATATTAGCAATTGACAGTTCAGGCTTAGTTGCTTCTGTTGCAATTGTAACGGAGGAAAAGATATTGGCAGAATATACGGTAAATAATAAAAAAACCCATTCACAGACCTTATTGCCCATGCTGGATGAAATAGTTAAAATTTCAGATCAGGAACTTAAGGAAATTGATGCAATCGCAGTAGCAGGCGGGCCGGGCTCCTTTACGGGCCTTCGGATTGGTTCTTCAACGGCAAAGGGATTGGGATTAGCTTTAAATAAACCCATTATCAGCATACCTACCGTAGATGCCCTGGCTTATAATTTATATGGAACGGACCGGCTTATATGTCCTATTATGGATGCCAGAAGGAATCAGGTTTACACCGGAATTTATGAATATAATAAGGACAGGTTTTCAGTAATAGTACCTCAAAAGGCTGTGGGAATTGAGGAAATCGCATCTGAAATCAATCAAATGGGCAGAACTGTAATTTTCCTTGGGGACGGTGTGGAGGTACATCAGGATAAACTTAAGGAATTAATGACCGTTCCTTTCAGCTTTGCACCTGTACACCTTTCAAAACAGCGTGCTGCGGCAGTAGGCGTATTAGGGGTTATTTATTATCAGAAAGGCAAGATGGAAAGTGCAGATATACATGAACCTGTTTATCTCAGATTATCACAGGCGGAAAGAGAACTCATAGAGAAGGAAACAGCCGATAAATAATGTCTGAGTGTGCGATAAAAACGCAGATGGGAGCGGCCGTGATTATTCGAAGCATGAATCAAAAAGATCTGCCAATGGTCCATGAAATTGAATGCAGTATTTTTTCAAAACCCTGGAGTATAGCAGATTTTACGGATTCCATTCAAAACCACCGAAATATATATTTAGTTGTGGAAGAACAGGATAAAATAATAGCTTATTGTGGATTATGGGGTGTAGCAGGCGAGGGGCAGGTCTATCATGTAGCAGTAATGGAATCCTGCAGAGGCCGCGGAATTGCGTATGCCATGTTATCCACCTTGATTGAGCTTGGCCATAAGCAGGGGCTGGCGGCTTTTACCCTGGAGGTCCGGGCCGGTAACCTGTCGGCAATAGCACTATACCATAAACTGGGTTTTTGGGATGCGGGAGTGAGAAGGAACTTTTATGAAGCACCAACCGAAGATGCCGTCGTTATGTGGCTGAAGT
>JAATEU010000585.1 GCA_015655565.1 Clostridiales bacterium | reverse complement strand
ATGGAATCCAATCCGGATTTGTTTCTTCATAACGGGCTGCTAATTTATCCTTGATTTCCCTGATATTCGATTCCCTTGTCTGCTTTTCATCGGTAAACACGGCTTCTTCCATGGCCTCAGGAGTGATAAAGGCAACCATATCCTTCCATAATTCAGCCGGAGTGTCACATTTTACATAGTCGTGCTTTGGCTTTCCGCATTCCGCAACGATTGTATCAATAAATTCAATCACCTTTTTATTTAAATCATGAGCGGCAAAGATTGCTTCTATCATCTTATCTTCCGGCAATTCATCCGCACCGGCTTCAATCATAATAACCTTTTCTTTTGTGGAAGCAACCGTTAAGCTTAAAGTTGAATTTTCTCTTTGAGAACTGGTTGGATTAAACACGAATTCCCCGTCCACCATACCAACCATTGTAGAAGCTGTAGGACCGTCGAAAGGAATATCAGAAATTACTGTTGCAATTGCAGAACCTAACATTGCAGTCAGTTCAGGACTACAATCCTGATCCACACACATAACTAAATTACTCAGCGTTACATCATTTCTATAATCCTTTGGGAATAAAGGTCTCATTGGCCTGTCAATAACACGTGAGGTAAGGACGGCATTCTCAGATGCTTTACCCTCTCTCTTAATAAATCCACCCGGTATTTTACCGACTGCATATAATTTTTCTTCATATTCAACACTGAGAGGAAAGAAATCAATTCCTTCTCTTGGTTTATCGGATGCAGTCGCAGTTGATAATACAACTGTATCACCATAGTGCATAAATGCTGCACCATTGGCTTGTGCCGCAACTCTGCCGACTTCAACGGTAAGAGTTCTGCCGGCAAGTTCCATGGAAAAACTTTTGTACATATTTTGCTCTCCTTTGAAAAAATAATTTTGCTGGAGATGCCGAAACTACTGAAAAATTCACCGATGCCGTAGCTTATCCTTAAGGAAATTGCGGCATTGTTATAATTGTCTGTCGATAAGCTTTTCAGAAGTCTCGGGAAATATCTCCAACATACAATGATTATAACAGGGAAAAAGACCCTGTACTAATATATTATAGCACTTTTGTAATTAAATTACTATAGTTTTTCTCAAACTTTTTATATACGGTTTATACCTATTTATACACGTTTATACCCGTTTATATTATTCCTTATACCTTAAATATTAAATGAACGTTTTACTGTGGATATTCTACCATGCGGAACTCCTGATATCTCTTAAAAAGTTTAAAAATAACCTTTTCCGGCTCTTATGAACGGCGATAAACAACTACATAATAAACAATTTCCAGAACAACTGCTAAAACAAATACTATTTGCACGCTTAAAAAATTTATGTTAAAATAAACATTGGTGCGTTAATGCTTAAAATCACATACAAGGAGTGTATTACATGCAAAAATATGATGTTATAATCATAGGCGCCGGTCCATCCGGTATTTTTTGTGCTTATGAGTTAATAAATAAATATAAAAATTTAAAAATATTAATGGTTGAAAAGGGAAGGCCTATCGAAAAAAGAATGTGTCCCAAGAGAACGACAAAACAATGTGTCGGCTGCAAGCCCTGCTCAATAACAACAGGTTTTGCCGGTGCGGGAGCATTTTCAGACGGTAAACTCTCCTTATCCCCTGATGTTGGGGGTAATCTTCCCGATATTTTAGGTTATGAAAAAACGATTGAATTATTAAAGGAATCCGATAATATTTATTTGAAATTCGGTGCAGATACCAATGTATATGGAATAGATAAAGATAATGAAATCCGTGAAATCAGAAGACGTGCAATCAACGCCAATCTAAAATTAATCGAATGTCCCATCAGGCACCTGGGTACGGAGGAAGGCTATAAAATATACACCCGTTTACAGGAACATCTGCTGGCTTCCGGTATTGAGATGCTTTTTAATACAATGGTCCAGGATATTATCATAGAGGATGAGCAGGCTAAAGGTATTATAATTGGAGACGGAACTACTTACTACGCGGAGGAAATCGTAGCCGCCATCGGCCGTGAAGGTTCCGACTGGTTCAGCCGCATCTGTAATGCACATGACATCGAAACTAGAGTAGGTACTGTTGATATCGGTGTACGTGTAGAGGTTCGTGATGAGGTTATGGAATTCTTAAATAAAAACCTTTACGAAGCAAAACTTGTCTATTATACCCCGACCTTTGACGATAAGGTACGTACTTTCTGTTCCAATCCCTCCGGTGAAGTAGCCACGGAATATTACGAAAATGGCCTTGCTGTTGTAAACGGTCATGCATATAAATCAAAGGAATACAAAACAGACAATACGAATTTTGCAATCCTGGTTTCCAAGAACTTCACAAAGCCTTTTAAAACACCAATCGATTACGGTAAATACATTGCGCAATTAAGCAATATGCTTTGTGACGGTAAAATCCTGGTCCAGACCTTCGGTGATTTTCAAAGAGGAAGAAGAACAACGGAGGAAAGACTTTGCAGAAATAACCTGATACCCACCTTAAAAGATGCGGTTCCCGGTGATTTGTCTTTGGTGTTCCCCCATAGAATTATGGTGGACATCAGAGAAATGCTCCTTGCACTTGATAAAGTAACCCCGGGTATTGCAAGTGATGAAACTCTGCTCTATGGTGTTGAAGTTAAATTTTATTCCAATAAAGTAGTGGTGGATAAAGACTTTGAAACCAGCGTTAACGGACTTAGAGCAATCGGTGACGGAGCTTCCGTAACCAGAGGCCTTCAACAGGCCTCAGCCAACGGCCTCAGTGTTGCCAGAAGCATTTTAGCAAGGATGAATCCTTAATCATAACCGGTACAAAAAAAGTTTCCTGCAAAGTTAACGATGCAGGAAACTTTTTTTATGCACAGGCCGGGTAAATTTTATTCCGTCTTAGCTCCCATGGCAATGCAGTAAAGAATAACCTTAGGCTACCGGATTATTTTCTCAGACCTAAACGTTCAATTAAATTACGGTATCCGTCTATGTTTGTATTCTTTAAGTATTCAAGTAATCCTCTTCTTTGACCAACCATTTTAAGAAGGCCTCTTCTTGAGTGATGATCTTTCTTATTTTTCTTTAAATGCTCAGTCAATTCATTGATTCTGGCAGATAAAAGAGCGATTTGTACTTCCGGAGATCCGGTATCTTCCGGTGTTCTTCCATAAGCTGAAATAATTTCCTGTTTTTTTTCTTTACTAATCATAATTTTTCCTCCTGAATTTTAAACGCCTGATACCAAGATTAAGGTCGGAGTGTCCTGATTCCGAGTATCGGCTTTTTTAATACGGTTTGTATTATAACACAGTATAATTTAAATGTAAACAAATAATTCAAGAAAAATAGTAGAAGTATGAATTTACTTTTTCAACCGACCGAAAATACCAAAAATAAAAAAAAATAAGCAAATAGATATACTAAACTGCATAAATCATTCTTTTTTACAAGAAAACATAAAATATTTTAAAAAAATGTCGGAAAAGATAATAATTTGAAAGTGATTGCTTACTTTGAAGGCCGAACTTTTTGTATAAAAAGCCATATATTGAAGCATGCAATATTCTTATTGACATCCGGGTTTTACCCATGGCAAAACTCATTGATTAATAATATGGGAGGCTGTTTATGAATCCTACTAATTATGATTTTGCAATTATTGGCGGTGATTTAAGGCAGGTTTACATGGCAAATGAATTAATCGCCCGTAATTTCTCTGTTACAGTATACGGACTTTTGGATCCATCTATGGATTTATCCTGCTCTTTTGCTGATTCCTTAGCAGAAGCTATCTATTCCGGTCAAATCATAATCACTCCAATTCCGGTCTCAAAGGATGGAAAAAATATTATATCTCAGAAAGCACAGCCGGATTTAACCATGGAACAATTGTGCCGTTTACTCTCCCCCGGTCAAAAATTGTATGGGGGGTGCCTGACAAAGGAAATTAAAAACCATTGTGGCAGATTTGGTATCTGCTGCCAAGATTTTATGGAACAAGAAGAAGTTATTTTATACAATACCATAGCAACTGCAGAAGGTACCATTGCAGAGGCTATTTCAGGCAGCACAACCAACCTTCATGGGAGTTCCTGCCTGATATTGGGATTTGGCAGATGTGCCCGCACATTGGCCGATAAATTAAAAGGCTTATGCGGCCATATCGATATTGCTGCAAGATCCTCGCTTGCTTTAGCTGCCGCAAACGCAGCTTCTTTTGGCAATATTTTCCTTACGGATCTGGAAGATAAAATCTTTCAATATGATTATATATTTAATACGATACCGGCTCTTGTCCTTACAAGAGAACTGCTTGTTAAGACCAACCCGGATGTAGTTATTATCGATATTGCGTCAGCTCCCGGTGGAGTTGATTTCCTTTCTGCAAAGGAATTATTCAGAAACGCAAAACTTTGCCTTGGACTTCCGGGTAAATTTGCGCCTAAATCATCTGCAACCTTTTTAATTGATTACCTATTAACCAATCTGGAAAGAAGTGATTCATATGTCTTTGCATAATAAAAATATAGGAATTGCATTAACCGGTTCCTTATGTACTTTCGATAAAGCGTTTGAAGAAATAGAACACCTTTTGGCAGAAAATGCTAATGTTTACCCTGTATTATCTTTCAATTCCCAAAAAATTAACAGCAGATTCGGTAAAGCTTTGGATTTTTATGATAAATTAAAAAAATTAACCGGGAAGGATCCGATTACAGCCATTGAAGATGCTGAACCAATCGGACCGGAAAATCTTCTTGACATTCTTGCCATAATTCCTTGTACCGGCAACACTTTAGCTAAGCTTGCCGGCGGAATAACCGATACACCGGTTCTTATGGCCGCAAAAGCACATATCAGAAATAATAAACCCCTGGTAATTTCCATTGCAACCAACGATGCATTAGGTTTAAACCTGAAAAACATCGGAACTTTGTTAAATACCAAAAATATATACTTCGTTCCATTTGGTCAGGATAATCCTAACAGTAAGCCTAAATCAATGATAGCCCACACCCATCTGCTGACCCTGACACTGGAGAGTGCACTGGAAGGCAAGCAGATTCAGCCGGTTGTAATCAGTCCTTTCTAAATTGAAGGAAAAATCCGTTTGTTAAAATTCCGTTTGGATTGGGGTTATACCCAATTCCAAACGGAAATAAACATAATCACAAATTCCGCAACAGCCCTTCTATCAACATCCCAATATAGGATTGCCGCTATTATCAATTAAGAATACCTCCGATTTCTTACCCTTTTATACCGGTAGAGGCGATACCCTCCACAAAATACTTTTGCAATAAAATAAAGATAATAAGAACCGGAATAAGGGATATGACCGAGGCTGCCATGATTAAACCATACTCAGAGGAATATTGACTGATAAACATACGTAATCCAATCTGCAGGGTCTTCTTCTCTTCTGATTTTAAATAAATCATAGGACCCAAAAAATCGTTCCAGGTGCTTACAAAGGTAAATATTAATAAACTGGACAGAGCCGGCTTTGACAGGGGCAGCATGATTCCGGCATATATTTTATATTCCGACATTCCGTCTATTCTGGCGGCTTCGCAAAGCTCGTCCGGAATGTTCCGATAAAACTGGCGCATCATAAATACCCCGAAGGCAGAAAAGGCCTGCAGGCATATAATTGCCGTATGGGTATCATTCAGCCCAAAGGAACGCATCATCATAAACTGCGGCACCATATAGACCTGCCAGGGAACCGCAATGGTTGCAACATATGCCAGGAACAAAGTATTTCTGTGCCTGAAGTTTAATTTAGCAAATGCATAAGCTGCAAAGCTGCTGGTTAAAAGCTGAAGCACCGTAACAATAACGGTCAGCTTTGACGTATTGCGTATAAAGGCAGCTAAGGGTATCTTCGTCCATATATCTATATAATTCTTCCATCTGGGCTTTCCCGGAATCCACTCAATGGGAAATATAAATACGTCTTTATCTAATTTTAACGATGCAGATAACATCCAGATAAAAGGGATTAACATTAAAACCATAAGGAATATTAATACTGCATACAGGAATAGTCTGCTAGATTTTAATTTCTTTTTATTTTTCATGGTCCTTCCTCCAATGTCATTTACCGCATTAGCTGTTTACATATTTACATATTTCTTTTCACCTTTGAATTGTACCAGTGTAACAATCAATACAAGCAGGAAAAGAACCACTGAAATAGCACTTGCATACCCTAAATCCCAGGTCTTAAATGCGGTTTCATAAATATGGTAAACCAGAACCAGGGTAGAGGTTCCCGGACCGCCTTGCGTAATCATATAAATCTGGTCATAAACCTTAAAACAGTTTATTGTAAGTATTACCACTACAAAGAAGGTTGTCGGCTGAAGCATGGGCCAGGTAACGGATTTAAATTTCTGCCGGCCGTTGGCACCGTCTAAAGAGGCTGCCTCATACAGTTCCCTGGATATTCCCTGTAATCCTGCCAGATAAATTACCATATAATATCCCAAAGATTTCCAGACGCTGAATAATATTACGGTTAACATGGCAAATTCCTTATCCGCCGCCCATTTAGGGAGGTTCTGCGCAGCCACGCCTATCTTAGCCAATAACATATTTACCGGTCCGTTGGCGGGACTAAACAGCATATTCCAAACGGCAGCTACCGCAACCAGGGATGCAACATAAGGGAAGAAACTTGCCGTACGGAATAGATTACGGAATTTAACCTTTTGATTCAACGTAATTGCTAACCCGAGCGCACACAAAAGGGTAAGGGGTACTGTGGCGGCACTGAAAATAATTGTATTGACAAAGGCATCCAGAAATCTGGTGTCAGTTGTTAATTTCACAAAATTATCCAGGCCGGCAAACTCCATAGGATTATTACCGTCCCATTTTAGAAAGGCTAAAACAAAAGCAAATAAAACAGGCCCTAAGGTAAATACAGTAAATCCGATGAAATTGGGAGCTATAAAGGAATATGCCACTAAATTTCTTTTTGCCTCCTTACTAAATACCCCTCCATACTTCATATGTTTCATTTTGTTTCGGGTTTTTGCAATATTTATAAGTACTTTTTCTTTTCCCTTTTGGTTTTTTACAACCTCCAGCCGGGAAAATAATTCATCCAGCTGCTTTTCAAGAACAGCAAGCTTACTTGCATTCTTCCCCATAAGATTATTTTGTTTTTCTTCAGAGATTTTCTTATCCATATTAATATAAAAGCCGCGTAAAGCGGCTTACCCTCCTTTTCCCGTTTTAAACATTCTCGGTGTTTTATAGTCGCATGCCTGGACTTTAGGGGCTGCCTCCATTGATTGGGGCAGCCCCGGGAGGGTTAAAACTGCCTATTGCAGCAGCTTTTGAACCTCTGTATTCATATATTGAATTCCCTCATCAATGGTAGAATTGCCACTCATAATATTATCATGTGCCGTATTTAATATGGTTTCTATTTCAGAGCCGTATTCATGAACGGGCATTTCAAGGTAAGTATTTGCAGTTGCTAATGCTTTCTCACTGGTTTCATCATCCGGAAAACCTTCCATACCTGAAACGGAGGCAATAACAGCCTCTGTTTTAATTGCAGGAATCGTTCCGGTATCCGCGATTATCTCTGCTCCTTCCGTTCCGCATACAAACGCCAGGAAATCAAATGCAGCTTCTTTTTGCTTGGATGCGGCGGTAACCGATAAAGAAGTAATGGTTGCTAAGGTTGAACCCGGCTCAATCCCTTCTGCAT
>JAATEU010000181.1 GCA_015655565.1 Clostridiales bacterium | reverse complement strand
ATTTCCGGTTCAAATTTAATTACGATATATTTATTGAGCCCAGGGGAATGGGAGACAATATTGTGGATTTCATTGGAATTGATCAGTACCAGATCACCGGTGCCAAAGTAATAATCCCTGTTGTTGAGTAAAATTTTGAATTCACCGGATACGGTATAAAGGATTTCGATGTAATTATGTATGTGGGCATAAACCATGGTTTTTGTTCCGGTTGCTTCCTGGTCATGTACATTGAATTGAAGAGGTAATTCACCATCTGTATTTTTTTTTTCAATATAATATGAAGATTCCAAAATGATATCCTCCTAAGGACAAAATATTGATATTTTTTTGTTAAATTATTATATCATAATAATTGCCCTTATGCTATATTTTAGTAAAATAAAACGTAGTTATTCAACTATCATCCGCAGGCTGTTTTCATACGCCTTTGATGAAAATACGGGGTCGGGTGGTGCTAAAACAAGTGCGTTTTTACTTGTTTTGTGCAAATCAAAAGTAACTTTCAGCGGTACGACTGTATAGTTGCAATAAAACAGGTGGTCAGGGTATAAAAAGCTTATAATAAATGATACCGGGACATACATAAAATATAAAAAAGGAGATTAAAACACTATGGAGAAGAAAGTAAAGGTTGGCATTATCGGCTGTGGTGGAATTGCGAATGGCAAGCATATGCCTTCTTTAAGCAAACTGGCTGACGTGGAACTGGCTGCATTTTGTGATCTGGTAGAAGAAAGAGCCGAAAAAGCAAAAAAACAATATGGTGCGCCGGATGCAAGGGTCTGCACGGACTATAAGGAATTATTAAAAGATCCGGAAATTGAAGTTGTCCATGTTTGTACACCAAACCGTTCCCATGCAGCAATCTCTAGTGATGCCCTGCATGCCGGAAAACATGTAATGTGTGAAAAGCCTATGGCAAAAACGGCTGCAGATGCCAGAAAAATGGTGGAAGCTGCCAAAGAAACCGGCAAAAAACTTACCATTGGTTATCAGCACAGACATAAACCGGAGGCAGTTTATCTTAAGAGTGTAATCGAACGTGGCGACCTGGGTGAAATCTATTTTGCCAAGGCTTTTGCCATAAGAAGAAGGGGAACTCCCAATTGGGGTGTTTTCCTTAATGAATACGAACAGGGCGGCGGACCGTTAATTGATATCGGAACCCACTCCCTGGATATTACCCTGTATCTTATGAATAACTATGAGCCGAAGATGGTAGTGGGAACAAAATATAAAAAAGTAAGCAATCCGGAATGCGGCAATCCCTGGGGCGGCTGGGATCCTTCTGAAAATACCATGGAAGATTCCGCATTTGGATTCATTGTTATGAAAAATGGCGCCACGATTATTTTAGAGTCCAGCTGGGCGCTTAATACAAGTGAACCGGTTCCGGAGGGCAGCACCGTATTATGCGGAACAGACGCCGGAGCGCAGATTAAGGAGAGTGTTACCATTAACAAGGGCGAATTTAACCGCCTGATTGAAGTAAAACCGGATTTATCAAGCGGCGGTGTTGCTTTTTACGAAGGTGTCTCCGGTGATCCGGCTGAGATGGAAGCCAGACATTGGATTGATGCCGTGAAGAATGATACCGGGGTTATCGTAGAGCCGGAACAGGCCTGCGTAGTATCCGAGATTCTGGAAGCAATTTATGTATCCGCCGAAACAGGACAGCCGGTTTATTTTGATTAAAAAATGTACTTTCTACCTGTTAAACAGGCTGTCAGAGTTTCCGGGAGGGTCAAAAATAGAATAGGGGGAAACCGCCGTATGAATATAGCTGTTATAAGTTATTGGCATGTACATGCAGAAGGATATACAAAAGAAATTACAGAGAAAACGGACAGTAAGGTAACTGCTGTCTGGGATGAAAATATGGAACGGGGAAGGAAGTATGCAGATCAGTTTCATGCAAAGTTCTATCAGAATTATGAGGAGCTGCTTTCGGATAAAACCATTGATGGTGTTGTGATAACCTCCCCAACTTCAATGCATAAAGAACTGATCTTAAAAGCCATTCATGCCGGCAAAAAGGTATTTAGCGAAAAAGTCTTAGCCCTGGCTGTTGCAGACTGTCTCGAAATTAAGAAAGCGTTGGAACAAAAGGGTACGGACATTACCTTATCCCTGGTCAGGAAATGCGACCGTAAATTCTTATTTGCAAAACAAATGGTACAAAGCGGGGCCTTAGGACAGATTACTTATGCAAGAATGCGTAATGTACATAACGGAAGCATAGGTAACTGGCTGCCGGCCCACTTTTATGACAAAGAGCAGTGCGGGGGCGGCGCAATGATTGATCTGGGCGCCCATCCCATGTATTTATTAAGCTGGATACTGGGAGAGCCGAAGACGGTCCAATCCGTATTTACCAATATTACCGGCCGTGAGGTGGAAGATAACGCTGTTTCCCTTCTGGAATTTGAGAAAGGAATCATTGGCATCTCCGAGACGGGCTTTGTATCAAATTATAATCCCCCAACTCTTGAAATAAGCGGTACACAAGGCTGCCTCCTGGTTCGTGACGGTATCACGTATGCCAATCAGGAAACCGGTGGTAAATGGGCATCGGCAGAGCATCTGCCGGAAACACTTCCTTCACCGGTTGTGCAGTGGGCAAGCGGGGAAATGAACAAAGTCGGAGTAACCTTTGGTATCGGCGATGCAATCCTGCTGACCAGAATGATGGAGGCGGCTTATAAATCACACAGGAGCGGGAAAAAAGAAAACGTTTAATCTGCCAAATAAAAGAATAAAAGAGGAATCTATATGGAAGTATCATTACAACTATACTCAATTCATGAAGAAACAAAAAAGGATTTTAAAAAATCGCTTGAGCAGGTTGGAAGAATCGGTTATAAAGGCGTGGAATTTGCCGGGTATGGCGGATTAACCCCAGAGGAATTAACTGCACTTTTAAAGGATAATAATTTGTATTCGGTTGGTTCCCACACCGGAATGCAGATTTTTGAAGATTCCTTTGAAGAGGAACTTAGAATTAATAAAACCATTGGTTCCAAATATATCATCTGCCCTTATGCCAAAGTGGATACCAGGGAACAAATTGATAAATTGGCAGAGGTGCTTAATATAGCCGCAGATAAAGCAATTAAAGAGAATATTAAAGTAGGGTATCATAATCATGCCCATGAGTTTAAAGAAATAGACGGTAAATTTCCGCTGGATATCTTAGCTGAGAATACCAATGACAATGTCATTCTGGAACTTGATGTATTCTGGATTGCTTATGCCGGTATCGACCCGGTGGAGTATATTAAAAAATGGGGTAAGAAAGTAGAACTGATTCATATCAAGCAGATGGATTCCAACAAGGCCAACGTGGATGTAGCAGAAGGCATTATTGATATGAAGAAGATAAAAGAGGCTTCCTCCTATGCCAAATACTTTGTGATGGAACATGAAGAATTTGATAAACCCGTATGGGATAGCATAAAAAATGATTTTGAATCTTTAAATCAGATTAAATAAAGAAAAAATTAAGAAAAAAAGCCTTGATTTGTCAAGGACGTTTTTGAAAGAGAGCAAAAAAATAGAGCCACGGAGTTAAATTCCGTGACTCTATCAACTTCTCCAATATTTGTAATTGGTACTTGGTGAAATGATGTTTATTTCACGCTCCCTTAAAATCCATTCACCGTCTTTGAGCAATTCCATTCGTCGATAAGCTGCCGTATTGAACGTTGCCGTAACTCTCGTTCATCACTTACAGCTTTTTTTATAACTTCATATAACTCTTTGCCGAGCGGCCATTTTTCTATTGAGCGGTCATATTCTGAAAACAATGCAAAAGCAACCGCGCCCATCGTGTAAACATTTGTAATTTCATCAATTTCGGCACCCAACATAAATTCTTCCGGCGACATATAGCGAGAACTGCCCCACAACCGCCCCATTTTATTTATGTACGGCTTCTTTGAGTAAAAATCAATATCACAGATAATTGTCTGCGCTTTTTCAAAGTCATACATGATACTGCCGTCGTAAAAATCAATAGCCACATAGCCTTTTTCGTGTACATGAGTGTGAAACAGCAAAATATCTTCATATACACGAAGCTTTGTTTCAATGGGCATGTCCATAAATTTCTTTTGTGACGCTGGATACATGCGCCCCATACATTCACTGTCTGTCCATTTGAACACAGCGGCATAACCGCCGCCTATTTCTTCATCGCTAACAAGGTCTATGAGATTGTCATGAGCCAGGTCACGGTAAGCAGGGAGGGCAGATTTAAGATTTTGAATGGCGTGTTCAGGCCAACAGCAAGCTCTTTCTGTCGGCGCACCCGCAAACTTAATAAAATACTTCCCATCGTCATTCTGTATGCCGAAGCAGATATTGCCCGAATCCTGATCGTCAAACACTTTGAAAACTGTGCCGTATCGGCTGATAAATGACATGTCAAACGGCTTTTTTAGCTTGTAGGGTATTTCGTCAATATATTGAATATATAAATCCTCTGTGTACCATGATGGAACAGGATTTTTCATGTTGTCAAACCAAGCAAGGATATCCTCGTTTAGTTTTAGTATGGCGTTAAGCCTTTCGGGAGCGAAGTATTTCGCCCATACAATTGAAGTGATTGCGCTTGCCGCAAGGTAATAGGCTAACAACCGCCAAAACTTTTCCGGCGGTTTACCATTAAAATATCCGTTGATTTGCCCCGATGCAAACGCTGGATATGTACATCCGACACGATTAAACTCATACCAGGGGTCGCCATAGTTATCGAAGTCAACATAATGCCAGTCAATAACAAAAAGCTTACCATCTTTGGTAAGAATCATATTTCCTTCATGATAGTCGCCATGATGCCGGCATTGTGGAAGGTCTTTGAGCATATGCCTGTTAGCTTCAAGATATTCCAAAATAATGGTATCGCCATTAAATGGAACACCTTCGGTTCTAAAGGCGTCAAGTCTCTCGTCAATCACAGAAAAGTATCTCTCTGCCCAGCTATCAGCGTCCGATGATGCAGGAATGGAGTGGATTTTACGAAGAATCTCTCCGGATTTTATACCAAGAATGTATTGTTTCGTTTCTGATAATGTTGGTAAAACGGCCTCCACTTCATCCCCATCAACCCAAGTGAGCAATGTATACACACTTTTACCATCATTACACAATCCAAAATCCAGCGGCTCAGGCATTGGAACATCCAATGCAAAAACCTGTTTCATCATTTTAAATTCGGACTTTTTGCGGTAATATTCGGAGATGTCGGTCATGCGAAGAAGCAGATGCCGCCTATCAACCGTTTCAACATAATACTTCTTGTCACTTGACATGCCTTTGCTGACAGGTTCAACTTTAACAAATGTTTCGAAGCCCTTTATGCTGCTTATAACGTTCAAATAATACACCCTCTTTCCCGGCAGACCAAGCCACATACCTTTCCGCTGTGCGGCTTTGTATAAATTATATCATGCTTTTATCTCGTAGAATAGAGCAAAAACAATTTATAATTCCGGGTCAGATTTGTTCTTGTTTTGGCTTTTTGAGTATTAATTGGCGCTTGCGTTTTTAATGGCGTCAAGGGCGAGCTCTCCCCAAAGCTCCGCCCTGTCCCATCCATCACAGCGTATAGGCTTACGCCTCCACAGCCCAGCCGGAGTTTTCCTGCTGGATGCCGAACAGCCTTGCATACAGGCCTCCTGTTTTGAGAAGCTGCGGGCCTGAGCCCTGCTCTGCCACCTGTCCGTTCTCTAAGACGACAATGTTATCCGCGCCTGCGATGGTGCGCAGCCTGTGGGCGATGACAACCACGGTTTTTTCTTTGATCAGATGGGAGATAGCTTCCTGGATTTCCAGTTCGTTTTCAGGGTCAAGGGAAGCGGTGGCCTCGTCCAGCAGCACGATGGGAGCATCCTTCAACAGGGCGCGGGCGATGGATATCCGCTGCCGTTCGCCGCCGGACAGCGTGCAGCCGTTCTCTCCCGTAAGCGTATTGTAGCCCTCCGGCAGCCGGGATATAAAGCCGTGGCAATTGGCAAGCCGCGCCGCTTTTTCCACTTCCTCGCGGGTCGCTCCCGCTTTACCGATGGCAATGTTGTTGTAAATCGTGTCGTTAAACAGCACCACCTCCTGAAACACAAAGGAAATCCATGTCAGCAGGCGTTCAGGATCAATTTCCCGAATATCCGCGCCGCCGATCAGGATTCTCCCCTCGTTCACATCCCAAAAGCGGGCGATCAGCTTGGACAGGGTGCTTTTCCCGCTCCCCGAGGGTCCCACCAGCGCCGTCACCTTGCCTTGAGGAATTCGGAAGCTGGCATTTTTGATGACGCTTTCCTCCTGATAGCGGAAGCTGACATTT
>JAATEU010000047.1 GCA_015655565.1 Clostridiales bacterium | reverse complement strand
CTTCCATGGCAAAGGAGGCGGTTCCAAAGAAATGGTACAGGGTTCACTTTCAGGAAATAAAGAAAATATAGAAAAATTAATTTCTGATTTAAATACTTAAGGATACGCTGATTTAATAAAGCATTTTTCCCGTGGTTATAATATAATTAAAGTATTAATTGAAAGGTGCTGATACTATGAAACAACAAACACTTAGTGACATCCAATATTCCAATCGCAAAAGAAAAACCAAACGTGAAGAATTCCTTGAGGCAATGGATGAAATCATACCCTGGTCTTACTGGACTGAGTTTATTCGTCCTTATTATCCCTCTGGGAAACGCGGCCGTCCACCAGTCCACCAAGAAATATGAATCAATGCTTCGCATGAATCTTATGCAAAACTGTGTCCGATGCCGGTATTGAAGATACAATCTATGACAGTTTTGCAATACGGACTTTTGTGCATATAGATTTCCTGATCTTTCATTTTATTTTTCCTTTTCAAATTTATGCACATAAGCTGATGTTACTAATTTTCTATAAGTAAATTATCTTTTATCCAATTTGCTACTCCGTCATCTTCATTTGATTTACATATTTCTGTTGCAATTTCCTTAACAGGTTTCAATGCATTTTCAACCACTATCCCTTTTCCGCATCCTTGTATCATATTTATATCATTATAGTCATCTCCAAATGAAATAATATTATCCATGTCAACCTGATATATCTTAGAAAGCAATTTTATACCATTAATTTTCGTTGCCTTTTTATTCATTATCATCCCTATTTTATTTTCAGATAACTGTATATATAATTCATCTGGCAGTAATTTTTTATATCTTTCCATATCATCTATTGATGAGACTTCAACTATAATCTTATCAGCTATCTTTTCCCCTAATTCTGTGAAATTATCAGAATAAACATATCCATTACCTGGCCATAAACGTTCAGAATCAAAATTAGCATATAATACATCTTCAGATTCAATCGCTATACACGTATCAGGGAACTTATCCAAAATATTCCTTGAAATAATATATGGATTTTCAATTCCATAACCACCAAGCCTTATATTTTTATCATATATTAGTGCCCCATTATGATAAATTCCTGCATCAAATCCTCCTCTACCCATAAATTTTTTAGCAGCTCTAATAGGTCGTGCAGTCACGATGACAAAAAGGTTACCTTTTTTTCTAAATTCATCTATTATATTTAAAGAATAATCTGATATGGTCTTATCATCTTTCAGTAATGTTCCATCTAAATCAGTAATCACCATTTTTACACTTTCTTTATTCATCATTACACCTCTTATTCCATCTTGTTCACTTTTGATAAGTTATGTTGATTTTGTTTAACTAAGTATTTCCCCATGTATTAAACGCTGTAACATACTTTTCTACTGGAGAAAAAGTTAATAATTCACACCAATTATCCTCTAATTCTTCATATTGCCCTTCTTTTAATAACCGCTTACATATATTGTCATAATTAACTCCCGCTACTGCACATAAAACAATATTACCCAAACAGGCAAACAAACATTTTGAATTATTTAATGTCTTAAATGTAGTTGTATTATTGTCGTACAATAATATTTTTTTACTTCCTTACAAAAAAATCGACTTATAAACTAGTGAAGCGCTTAAAACAGCTATTAATCAACTTTTCCTTAATACACTTTTATAAATAGTAAAATTAAAACATTTAATCTTACTATTTATAAAAGCATCAAAATCATAATCATCAGTTTTATGTTTTGATGCTTTCATTATACCCGGCATTTAACCGGAATCCGTAATTAAATATAGCAAAATATATAAGCGATGCTGCAATTTTATATTCAAAGAGCTTAAAATGGAGCTGTTGCAAATTACTAATTTATTTGAACCTGCGTACAAAATGGGATTTGTATTTTTAATTCAAAAAGTTATATTTTCCCCCAGGTACATAGTATCATAATCTTGCAGCAACTCCTCAGTAAAGATCTAATATGTCTTATTCTTCCGTATTTTCCATTAATTTTACAAGGGAAATAAATTCATCCTTATATTCATCCCCGGAAACATCCATATTCTCTAATTGATTTAAAATCATATCGTAGGAAGCGGTACCCTTGTATTTACTGTCCCGCAGTATCATTCCGAAAGCAGCTACCGAACTTGCAAAGGCAAGATTATCAGGCATTGTTTCAATATATATGCTTTCATCCACAGGTACGGACAGAAGCTTGCTCTCATTTTCATCCGGCTCCTTATATCTTATTTTAACGGTAAGCCATTCCTTACTATCCGATACCTGCTTTTCCGATTGATATTTTAAATCGGTTTCCGGTAATTCCTGCTTGGAATCAACCGTAAGAATTTCATACAAAGCCGTTACCCTATGCCCTGCTCCGATTTCACCCGCGTCCTTGGTATCATCATTAAAATCCTCCGTATTTAACATCCGGTTTTCATATCCGATTAAACGGTAGCCTTTTATTTTGGCCGGATTAAATTCCACCAGAAGTTTAACATCCTTAGCTACGGTATATAAGGTACCCCCCATTTCTTCCACCAGTACCTTTTTCGCTTCCAGCAGTGAATCAATATACGAATAATTACCATTGCCGTTATCAGCCAGGGCTTCCATCTTATTATCTTTTATATTTTCGGTTCCAAATCCAAGAACAGATAAAAACACACCCTTTTCCCTCTTCTCTTCAATCAGTCTGGTAAGTGCGCCTTCACTGGTGATTCCTACGTTTAAATCTCCGTCCGTTGCTAAGATGACACGGTTATTCCCGCCGTCTATAAAGTATTCTTCTGCCAGTTCATAGGCCTTTTCAATTCCTGCCGAACCGGCAGTACTTCCGCCTGGAGTTAATTCCTCAATAGCGGAAGAAATTTTCCCGGTTTCGTCACCTCTCGTACCTTCTGCTACTACACTTTCCTCCCCGGCATAGGTTACAATGGATATTCTGTCCTTTTCATTCAGATTTTCCGTCAGCATAATAAACGCCTTCTGCATAAGGGGAAGTTTATTTTCCTCATTCATGGAACCGGATACATCCAGTAAAAACACTAAATTAGAACTGGGACGTTCCTCTAAATCAATATCTTCTGCCTGAAGACCGATTAATAATAATTTTGCGTTTTCATTCCAGGGACAATGGGACAGTTCCGTATTTACCGAAAAAGGATTACCGTTTTCCGGTTTTTCATAATCATATTTAAAATAATTAATCATTTCCTCCAGTCTTACAGCATCCGGTTCCACTGTCCTGTTTTGATAAATCATTCTCCGGACATTGCTGTAGGAAGCCGTATCCACGTCAACGGAGAAAGTAGATAATGGATTATTTTTTACGGATATAAAATCATTTTCGACAATAGCATTATACTCTTCTGTGTCAAATTTTTTCCCGTATTCATTCTCCGGTAATACCTCCACGGAGACACCGCTATCGCCCGCATCAGCTGCCCGCTCCATGGAAACCGAGGCATCCATTTTGGATTTTCCTGCCTGACTCTCAGAGGCATAACCAGCAGAATTATCCGCACCTCCGGTATAACCGGCAGAATCCTTCGCTGCTTCCGTACCATTACCGGAATCATCCATACCTATATCCGCTTTTTTACCGGAACACCCTGTTATGCCGGTTATTACAAGTATCAGTATCAGAAACAGACTAACAAAATGACTAATATTTTTTTTCATAAAATCCTCCTTCTTATTAACCGTATTATTTGTACTTACATCTTATTAGACGAAGGTATGTTGTAAACAGTTCCATAAGCAGGTAAATAATAGGAGAATAAAAAGCGGTTGGAAGACAAGGCGGTTTTACAAAACTGATTATTTTATTCTCAGTCCGTTATTTCGCAAACAATTGCACCAGTATATTCAATTAATTGTTTCGGGTTTATAACCAGCTGGCACCCCCGAACACCTGCACTTACTGTAATTTCATCAAACAATACGGCAGTTTCATCAAGGTAGGTGGGATATTTCTTCTTCATACCGATTGGGGAACATCCTCCCCTAATATATCCGGTAAGTCCCGGCAGGTCTTTTACATGAATCATCTCAATCTTTTTATCACCTGCGGCTGATGCCGCTTTTTTTAGATTCAGCTCTGTACTTACAGGTATACAGAAAACCAGGATTCCCTTCTTTTCTCCTTTTGCCGCTAAAGTTTTAAAGACCTGTTCAGATGTATAGCCTATTTGTACTGCTACACGTTCCCCTGAAAGTTCCTTCTCATTAACCTCATATTCCAGGGCTTTATACTCTATTTTTGCTTGATCCAACAAACTCATTACATTTGTTTTTATCATAGCGTATCACTTTCCTTTTTATAAGTCATCAATACTGCTCATGAATCGGCTTTCTTACCTTCTTCCTGGTTACTTCTACCAGATTCAAGGCCGTCATATCTACCAGCTTGGTTTTAATGGGATCTTTTCGAAATAATTCTTCTAATTTTTTTATTAATTTAACCTTGTAATCCTTTTGTTTCATATCAATAAAATCTATGATGATATTCTCGGAAAGATTTTGTCGCCTGT
>JAATEU010000481.1 GCA_015655565.1 Clostridiales bacterium | reverse complement strand
CTTATGACCGCTGGCATACTCTAGACGAACATTTGATTCCGTATAGGATGCTAACGCCTGCGTAAAACTTTCTTTAACATTAAATTTTTTACAATCTTGTATCCTTCTCTCAATTGTAAAAAAACCTGTTGTTGCCGATATAATTTCTTTTAAACTTGCTTCTCCCGTAAAAGAATAATAATTGCCTAGTTTATCAACCATATAAGCATCTGCAATATAAGCTTTGTCTGCCATAGAATCTATTCCAAATAGAACAGCAACATGGAGCCGATCAAGGGAACACGCAGCCAACACCTCATGATATCCAATATTCTTTACTTTCATGATACAAATTACCGGTATTCCACGTTTGAGATGCTGATAGAAATCATCTTCACATAATTCATGATTACAACTATTTTTATGTACAGATATATATTGATTCATTAAATTATCATCTTGCACTTGAGATGCCATATCATTAATTCCGAAAAAATCATTTTTATAGTTATAATAATAAGTATTTAAACCTTGAAATGCAAAAAAAACCTCTGCTTCTATTAAGTCAAAGCCAAGAAATAATAAAACATTGTGTATGGAAGAGTACAAACAATCTCTTCCTTCTCCGTTTATCTGAAAAGCGTTAATCACACTGACCATAGCCCTTCTCCTCCTTCATCCTCACGTATAGAATTTTCTTTTTCATTATTTAAAAGTATTCCCTTCCTGTTTTTTAAGCCCAACGAAACGGAAAAGTATCATGAGTTTTCATAACAGGCATATTAATGATAACATCACTTTCCAATAATACATTTGGAATTGACAAACGCCGGTAATTTAAAGCTTTTGGAACAAGTACCCTTGTGTATTCTGATTGTTTAAAATCAACGGCATCTACTCTTTTTGAAGATAATTTTATCAACTTCATTCACTTTGATAACCACATCTGTTTTCTTGCCAATCATGGCACTGTCAGCTATGGTAATATGTTTTGCTGAATTTTCAAGCAATATCTCAGCGCACGCCTTTATCAAATTCGTATTTGTAACTGCACTGCTTGTGTAATGCTTATCTGTAACCCAATTTGGTTTTAATAAAAATTTACTAAGAGGACAAATAATTCGATTTACTCCTCCCAAAAACTTGAACAATTCTTTCACAGCACCCTTATAATTTTCATTTTTAATTTTAATTTTAACAATAGTAACTGTTGCTTCCTTTATAATAACCCCCCTATCGATTTTTGTATTACCCTTGAGTTTTGCTCACTTCTAATTTCATATTACAACACCTCGCCTTTTGATTTATATCCGTGCAGATAAAAATCATTACATTTCATATTATAACTAACAAATGATATTTCGTAAAGAGATTTTGCTTAAATATGTTATTTTTTTCCAGGTTATCTTCCTTTTGCAGTAACTTTTATAACTATATAATCGGAATCATTATATTACAGATGGGTCCGGGTATTTTTATTTTTAATTACTATCGTATTATAGACGCTTTATGCAGCTATGCATGGTATATATAAATAGAATGTCAAATTAGATATGCAGATAAATGATGCTTAGGGCATGAAAGAAAGGAGAAAAAAACAGAAAATACATCAAAAAGGCATTACCTCAAAAGTAATGCCTGGAGCGTGTTCCGGCCCGTTATTTAAAAAACGCTGTACTGGTAAATCCGGTTTTTTCAACATTTTGCCTACAAGTCGTAAGGTGTAACCTGATATACGTAGTAGTTCAGCCAGTTAGTATACATGGCATTCGAATGGGCCCTCCAAATTAAATTAGGTCTATTGTCAGCCTTGTCAGCCGGGTAGTAATTTTTTGGTATCTGAATGTCCATTCCTTTTTCTTTATCCCTTTTATATTCCTTATCTAAAGTAATTCTGTCATACTCCGGATGACCCATTACAAAAATCTGTCTGCCTTCGTCGGCTATAACAATAAACACACCGGCTTCATCCGATTCTGCTAAAATGGTCAGAGCAGGGTTATTTATAATATCCTCCCTTGCTACCGTTGTATACCTGGAGTGGGGTGCATAAAAGACATCATCAAATCCCCGTATAAATGGTTCTTTTCGATTTAATACCCGATGAGGGAATACCCCAAACATTTTTTGTTCCAAAAAAACTTTACGTATTCCATAATGATAATAAAGTCCAGCCTGGGCTCCCCAACAAATATGCAGTGTGGAAGTAACGTTTTTCTTTGACCACTTCATTATCTCCACTAATTCCTCCCAGTAATTAACTTCTTCAAATTCCATCTGTTCAACCGGTGCCCCTGTAATAATCAGGCCGTCAAATTTTAGATCTTTAACTTCTTTATAAGTCATGTAAAACTGATCCAGATGACTCGCAGCCGTATTCTTTCCCACATAAGATCCAGTTGTCAGAAAAGTGATATCAACCTGCAGAGGAGTATTGGATAAACAGCGCAATAATTGAACCTCCGTATCTTCCTTAAGCGGCATGAGATTTAAAATTGCAATACGGAGAGGCCGTATATCCTGATGCATGGCTCTGGTTTCATCCATGATAAATATATTTTCATCTTCTAATATTCGTTTTGCCGGTAAATCACTTTGTACTTTAATAGGCATGTTTTTTCACCATCTTTTCTATTTATTTTATATTTTCTGTAAGAAGACAAAAAAGATTAATGTTATAGGGTCAGGCAACTATAAGGATATCATTTTAACAAATTCTTCCTCTGTAATAACCGGAATTCCTAATTCCTTAGCCTTTTTATTTTTCGAAGAGTTAGATAAATTATCATTGTTTATTAAATAATCGGTTTTTGCAGTAACGGAACCGGTTACTTTTCCGCCATTCTGCTCAATTACTTCCTTTACCTCATTACGGCTGGCATATTGAACCACGGAACCGGTAATTACAAAAGTCTTACCGGTTAAAATAAGATTATTACCCTGTATATCCTGTTCTTCAAATTTAATCTCTTTCATTAAATCATCAACCATAATCCTGTTATTTTTATTTTGAAAAAATTCAATAAAAGAATCTGCAATTACCTCTCCTACACCGGGAATTGTTAATAGCCTTTCTTTATCCGCCTCCCTCATTTCATCAAAATGATTGCCGAATTCCCTGCAGATTAATTTTGCATTAGACAAACCAATGTTCTGTATGCCTAAACTATACAAAAATTTAGCAGGTGAGGTATTTCTTGCTTTTTCAGCAGAGGAAATGAGATTTTGATAAGACTTTTCACCAAACCCCTCCATAGTAACGATCTCTTCTTTATATTTTTTTAAATGAAAAAGGTCTGCTAATTCCTTTATCATTCCCTTTGCAATTAATTTTTCTATGGTAGCCTCAGATAATCCTTCCATATTCATAGCATCCCGGCTGACAAAATGAGTAAAGGATTTTATTTTCTTGGCCAGACAATCCGGATTTGTACAATATAAGGACTTCACTTCATTTTCCTGACGCAGCTGTGCCGGATGTTGACAAACCGGACAGACTTCAGGAATCTCAATGTGCCCGCTCCTTGTTAAATTATCAGCAATTTGAGGAATAATCATATTTGCTTTATATACCTCTATAATATCTCCAACACCAAGTTCTAAAGCTTCCATTATGCTGATATTATGAATGCTGGCACGGCATACGGTAGAACCCTCCAGTTCTACCGGTTCAAAAACTGCAATAGGATTAATCAAACCGGTTCTTGAGGCACTCCATTCAACTTCATTTAAAGTGGTTTCCCGTGTCTCGTCTACCCATTTAAAAGCGATGGAATCTCGTGGAAATTTGGCCGTTGACCCAAGGGATCTGCCATATACAATATCATCATAGGTTAATACCAATCCATCGGAGGGAAAATCATTTTCCGTTACATGCTCGTAAAACCATGTGACCTCCTCCTCCAATTCCTCTTCATTAACCAGTTTATTCTCAACTATATCAAATCCCAGGCTTTTCAACCATAATAACTGATTTCTCCTGGAATTAGGAAATTCCACATCTCCTGCCGTACCTACCAATTGAAAAGCAAAAAAATGAACCCTCCTCTTTGCGGTTATTTCATTGTTTAACTGCCTTACACTGCCGCTACATAAATTTCTTGGATTTTTATATTTTGCTTCCGCATCTTCGATTTCAGCATTTATTTTCTCAAAATCGGTATATTTAATAACTGCTTCTCCCCGCAAAACCATATCTCCCAAATAAGTAATATTAAGAGGTACGTTTTTAAATACTTTAGCATTATTAGTTATTACTTCTCCATATTCACCGTTTCCTCTGGTAACAGCATTGAATAATTTTCCTTCTTTATAAGTTAAGACAATCGTAAGTCCGTCTAACTTCCAGGATAATAAGCCCTGCTGCTTACCAAGCCAGTCCTTTAGGGTGGGTATCTCTTTCGTTTTGTCCAGGGACAACATAGGAATATCATGCCGGACCTTGGGTAATTCACTCAAAATTTCATATCCCACATGTATTGATGGGCTGTTGGACAATACCACTCCGGTCTCTTTCTCCAATTCCAGAAGTTGATCGTACAGCCCATCATACTCAAAATTGCTCATGATTTCACGATTTTCCTGATAATAGGTCTTGCCGGCTTCATTTAACAGATCCACCAGTACTTTCATCCTGTCCAGCTTATTTTCCATATTCTTCTCCATCTGCATGCCTACGTGAAAAATATATGTCAGGATTAATTTCACTTTTTCCCTCGCAGAGCACTTTTTTCAGGTTTTTTATTTGTCTGTTTCTGCATTTTATATGAACGTTCCATTATTTTAGCTTTACTGCTTTTGTCTTTATTATTTTTGTCTTTATTACTTTTGCCTTTATTACTTTTGTCTTTATTATTTTTATCATTGTTGTTTTTGTCTTTGTTGTTTGTATCTTTCACAACTTTATTAATACTATTATCTCTAATATTTTTATCTTTAATAATGTTCTTGTCTTTTCTGCTTTTTTCCTTAATGTTTTTATCTTTAATATTTTTATCTTTAATATTTTTATCTTTAATATTTTTATCTTTAATATTTTTATCTTTATTGTTTTTGTCTCTAATGCTTTTGTCCTTATTGTTTTTGTCCTTATTGTTTTCGTCTTCATTGCTTTTGTCTTTATGGCTGCTAATATCCTTATAATATTTATTATCTTTGGTTATGGCTCTACCAGAGGAATCATGCTTTGAATAGGTTTCTTTTTTTAAACTCTTTGGAGCCAGCTCTTTTTTTAATTCAGCTTTTTTGGCAGAAGCTTTATATATACTCCGGGAGGATTTTGAACGATAATCTCTTTTACTTTTACCTGTATCTTCATCCGAAGCATCTTCCATGGAATTCCAGATAGTATCCGGTGTATTAACAGATTTACTGATTAATTTATTCAGTCCTGCGATTTCCTTTTCCGTTACATTACGATAACCTCCAACCTGCAGATGCCCTAAATTAATATTCATAATTCTTGTTCTCTTCAGTGATATTACTTTATAATCAAAGTATTCACACATTCTTCTGATCTGCCGGTTTAAGCCCTGGGTAAGGATTATTTGAAATATAAATTTATCTAAAACTTTAATTTCGCACGGAAGTGTTACAGTATCAAGTATAGGGACTCCGGATTTCATTTCTTTTAAAAATTCAGAAGTAATAGTTTTATTTACTGTTACCACATATTCCTTCTCATGATTATTACCTGCACGTAATATTTTATTTACGATATTACCGTCATTCGTAAGTAATATTAAGCCTTCCGATTCCTTATCCAACCTTCCTATGGGATAAATTCTTTTACCGTATTGAATAAAATCTATGATATTATTTTTTTCTCTTTTATCCGTTGTACATACGATTCCCTTTGGTTTATGAAAGGCGATAAAAGCCAAAGACTCATCCGTATCAACAGGTTTTCCCTGTAATAATACTTCCTGCCCGGCTTTTACCTTAGTACCCATAACTGCTGTTATTCCATCTATCGTAATCTTACCTGAAGCAACATAT
>JAATEU010000570.1 GCA_015655565.1 Clostridiales bacterium | reverse complement strand
ATCTTTACCGATAAACGCCGGCGGGAATCGCTGGATGGCGAGTGGGGTTTCAATCCTGACGTGTTTCAGACCATAACCAGGAAACGGCTGTTTTCAGCCCTGGACAAGGATGACCAAGGGAGATATGTGCCCATGGATTTGGACTTCTCCCAGATGGAAAAGGTTCCAGTGCCCGGATGTTGGAACTGTGTCTGCGACCAATACTGGTATTACGAAGGGGAATCTGTCTATTTCAGAACCTTTATCTACGAAAAGGAACAGGAGGATGAACGGGTGTTCTTAAGAGTTGGGGCGGCTAATTACGAGTGCCGGATCTGGCTGAACGGAACGCTGTTAGCCAGGCATCAGGGCGGTTTTACGCCATTTTGCGCGGAACTGACTGGTGAACTGGCGAAAGAGAACCGGCTGGTGATCACGGTGAACAACCGCAGGGAGCTGGATCAGATTCCGTCCATGAACTACGACTGGTTCAATTATGGAGGCATCACCCGTCCAGTGGAACTATTCCACCTGCCGCCGGTATTTATCCAGGACTTTTTCTGCAGCTTAGTACCGGACACAAACTTTGAGAAGATCGAGATAAAGATCACGCTGAGCAGCGCATTGGCTGAGCAAAACTGCCAGTTTTTTATCGAGGAACTGGGGATTGACCAGCAGGTTTTCACTGATGAGAATGGCGAGGCCGTCCTTCGCACTGCGGCTCGTCCGGAACTGTGGAATCCTGAGAATCCGCGGCTGTATACGGTAGCGGCGGTCTGCGGGACCGACCGCATCGAAGACCTGGTCGGTTTCAGGGAGATAAAAACTCAGGGCAAGAAGATTCTACTCAACGGACAGGAAATTTTCCTGAAAGGTGTTTGCTGCCACGAGGAGAGCCGGGACGGCGGCCGGACCTTGAGCGAAGAAGAACAGATGGACATCATCCATACCGCCAAGGAGATGGGCTGTAATGCCTTGCGCCTGGCCCATTATCCCCACAGTGAGAGAATGTCACAGCTGGCGGACCGGTACGGTCTGCTGCTATGGGAGGAGATTCCCGTATACTGGGCGGTAGATTTTACTAACGAAGGGGCGTTTCTGAATGCGCAGAATCAGCTGCTGGAGTTGATGAAGCGGGATAAGAACCGGGCCAGCGTGATTATCTGGAGTGTGGGCAATGAAAATCCGGACACGGAAGAACGGCTGAACTTCATGAAACGGCTGATTGATACCTGTCATGAATATGATCCGGCACGTCCGGTAAGCGCGGCCTGCCTCGTGGATTTGGATACCATGTCAGTGAAGGATCGTCTGGCCGCGTTTGTCGATATCGTTTCGTTCAATGAATACTATGGATGGTATTACCGGGATTACGAGGGTGTTGCCAGTATCCTGGAGAACACGGTTATTAACAAACCGCTGGCGATTACCGAAACCGGAGCCGGAGCCAGGACCGGGCATCACGGCGGAGTGGAAGAACTCTTCACCGAGGAGCATCAGGAGAAAGTATTCAGAAAGCAGATTGAATACACCGTGGGCAGGCTACAGGGATTTTTTCCGTGGATACTGTTTGATTTTATATCGCCCATCCGCAAGAACCCGATGCAGGGCGGGAAAAACAGTAAAGGACTGGTCGATATGGATAAGAATAGAAAGAAAAAAGCGTTCTATGTAATGCAGGAGTATTACCGGTCACTGGAATAGGCATAGAACCCCCGCACTTGTAAACTTTGGAGCGGGTAAATGAAAGTCGTGATAAGGTTCTTGCAACCAGTGAGCGATTGACTATGCTTATGGCAGAGCTTGAACGAAGCAACGAAAAGATTGTGGAATTAAAATAGAGCTTTCCCGCATTCGCACATGGTCGGAAATTTTGGATGAGAGTGATATGGAAGTTAAGAAGATGGTAACCAGTCACATTATAGGACGGGTAAATGTCTTTAAGGATTATAAACTATGCATTGAGTTGAATCTGGAAATACAGCAATTTCTAAACGAAATTGATAGCATAACTGAGGAAACTTCTATTACTGAAGCATAATAAAGTAATACACATTCACAATAAGCTCTTCACAGCTGAGCAAATATTTCTTACGTATAAAAAGTGATTTTTTGGGGTGCACACCCGATATATCGGGAGAACGCTTGAATGGCATTCAAGAGGTCAGCGGTTCGATCCCGCTTATCTCCACTAGAAAACAATAAGCTACAAGGTCAAAACCTTGTGGCAATAATAGCAAACCGGACACCTGATAAAAAGCAAGGTATAAAAAATGACGGTTGTATTTTCTTTCATGAAGATACAACCGTTTTTTTATGCCCTTTTTTAAATTCAAACCAAATATGAAATGACTGGAGGTAAATGCTTCATATACGAAAGCCGCACCTTTCTTGCACCGGAAGAAAATCCTGCGATTTCCCTATTAAAGAGGTAATTAACAAACAAATGTAATTTTTTGCGTTGCTTGACTACGTCGGCGGAGCAGGGCAAGGCGAAGGAATGAGGCGGAGCGGGCCCTACGCCGATTGACGACAACGCGGCACCGGCGTAAATAGCGGGTGCTGAATTAAGTGAAATTTACGCAATGCTGTACCAGTATCGAAAAATGTTGCACAAATAAAATAATAAGTGTAAAATTATGTTAACTTTTAAAACAAAAAACATAATCAGCGGGGACTCAGCTGATGTGAAATCTGTTCACACTTATTTTGCTTTTCTATATTTTAGAAAAAACAATGATAATATAAATAACATGGGAGGTGATTTATTATGCTCCATATTGCTATATGTGATGATGACAGTGTAGTCTGCGCTCATATCGAAGAAATTTTACTGTCATTTCAAAATACTTTGCCCACAAAGATAGAAATCGAAGTATTTTATTCTGGCGAAGATCTGTATCAGTTTATCACAGGCGGAGGCTGCATTGACCTGATATTTCTTGATATTGAATTTAAAACGATAAACGGTATAGAAATTGGTAAAAAAATTCGGGAAGAAATGAAAAATGAAACGACTCAAATTATTTATATTTCTGGTAAAGAAAGCTACGCCATGGAGCTTTTTGAGATAAGGCCATTGAATTTTTTAATTAAGCCCCTTCAGGCAGAAAAAATTGAAAAAGCAGTAAAAAAGGCAATTGATTTAATTAAAAAAGGAAATCAGTTCTTTGAATTTAAAAATGGCCGTAATCTTTTACGGGTACCAATTAAAAATATCTTATACTTTGAAAGCAATGGGAGAAAAGTCAGATTGATTACACAAAACGAGATTCATGAGTTTTATGGAAAGATTTCAGACATCAAACAGCAACTTAATAGTAAGGATTTTTTTCAAATCCATAAATCATATCTGGTTAATTATTTTCATGTGACTGAATATCAATATGAAAGCGTAAAATT
>JAATEU010000264.1 GCA_015655565.1 Clostridiales bacterium | reverse complement strand
CTGGCCTTCCCTTCAAATCTCTGCAGACTTCTGGGAGCCATCAGTTTTATATTTGCATCCGATCCCAAAACTACTTTAAACTGCCCTGGATTCTTTTATTCAGTTCCTCTGATTTCACATAGGAATCCAACAGGGAATCCTCAACCAATTCCACTTTTACCTCCAGGGTATCAAGATGATGTAACCAGCTCCGTCCAGGTTGCCAGATCCTTCTTCGTATAAATAGATTTCCCACTTTACCGTGTAACGGTTTAAAGCGTTTCTGCATCACAGCTTTAGTGTAATAAATTTATTATATATCAGAATTTAATGGTTTTCAATGAAACTTTGCCACTTAGTCTAAATATTATGTAATAAAGATTCAAAAAAATATGGAGGAGTTTCATATTATAAATTGTATAAAAAGGTGATTATAAGCACTTGCAGGATTATCAGGAAGGGCATCCCTAAAACAAAACTTTTATGTTTTGTTTTGTGGTGAAAATACCGCATTCCCACAACGGAACCGATACTGCCTCCCATTATTGCAATCAAAAACAGGGTTTTCTCTTTAATACGCCGCTTGTCCGCTTTTGCCCTCTTCTTATCAATACCCATAATGGCAAAGCCCGCCAGATTTATCAGCACTAAATATAGGATAACTAAATAATATATTTTATTCATTTCAACACCCGCGCCTTTCAATTTTCGAGGTCCTATCCGAACACTGAATAAGACTGAAGAGGAAGGAACCGTCCCCTGCCTCCTCCGTTTCAAATCAGGAAAGGTAAATCCAATCCGATTGTCTAATATTTTACATTGCTTCCGAAATAAAGTCCAGGTAAATCAATTGGAAATTTATAGTTATCATAACTTACTTGACAACCTGTCCTTTCTACTTTATATTAAATTTGGAAGAGAATGTTGCAAAATTTACAGGCAATAAGATTATCGGAAGGATATGAATTTACTGTTCCCGAATTTTGCAACTGCCGCTTTTATATAATTTTACTAATAAAAAGAAAAGGGTCAGGGTATTTTTTACCTTGAAAAGGGATTGGGAATTGTTTGAACAACTAAAGAAAATGTCTATGAAAAGTGTCAAAAAACGATTATTGGCAAGCATTGTAATTCTTATTATATTACTTGCTGTCTTTGGTTCCAGCTTTTATAAGTTAATTAAGGGACCGGAGGCTCTGTATTCTTTACCGGTTAATGAACTGCCAAATGCCTATGTGGAAGGTGATATTAATGTTATGGTGGATATTTTCGCAGAATATTATGAGGAAAATGATGACGGCTCCGAAGATATCTTAAAAAATTATTACATTATCCCTATCGGCGAGGAAGAATATTTTGCGTTGGAAGTAAAACAGAATGACTTTGATATCGCCAACCAGGTATACGACGAAACCTATGAATACCTTATAGGAGAAAGAGACGCTCTAACCACCTCCATGAAGGTCACCGGTACCGTTAAGAAAATGAATGATGATACCTATGATTATTATATGGATTGGTTTGAAACTTCCGGTTTTGCAGAAGAACCTGCTGCCGAAAGTATTGAAAGCATTGCACTGCCGTATGTGCTCCAAATGGATTACGTCGGTAATTTTGATTATTTTATTGTTTACATCGCTCTGGGCGTCTCAGGAATTGTCTTACTGTACGCCGTAATCATCCTGACGAAAGGATTGTCAGGAGCTTACATCTCCCCGATAAAGAAATACATTAAAGATAACGAAAATATCCTTAGTATAGAAAGACTAGAATCTGACTATGAAAATGCCGTGCCGGTTGAAAATATCAGGGCAGGTGAGGGCTGGACTTACTTTTTCAGGGGAAGTAAAGCCAGAATAATAAAAAATACAGATATTATCTGGGCCTATTTAGAAGAAGTTACCCATAAAACAAACGGTATTAAAACGGGAGTTACAAAATCCCTTATTCTATATACAAAGGATAAGAAAAAGCATAGCATAAGCATGAAATCCTCATCCGGTGTCAACTCCGTTTTAGATGTGTATTCACAGACCCAGCCCCATATTGTTATCGGTTTCAGTGAAGATTTAAAGAATTGTTTTAACAAAGATTTTGATACCTTTGTCAGACTGCCTTATAGGAAGGAAACTGCCGCTTCCAGCCAGAATGTGAATGAAACTCTATAAGATGGAATAGAATGTCTTACATTCAAAAGTTACTTATCAATTTGTCAGTACACTATATTGCTGAAAAAGTTCCTTACATAAACTTGGCATGAATATACACCTTTATTCATCCGGATTCCTAAAAATGGACTTTTTCAGCAGCCCCGTTTATTCCAACAAGTCCTCCGCCGGACCGTGCTCCTCTTCAATTTCCGCTCCGGTTTTCGTTTCTTCTTTCTTTTCT
>JAATEU010000489.1 GCA_015655565.1 Clostridiales bacterium | reverse complement strand
CTTCTTTTCCCACTGTAATAATGGAATACAAAACCCGGCTTCCCTGTGGCAGTATATCCTCAGCATATTCCTCCTTTACGGAAGAAAAAACAATCACTGCTTTTGGATGAATCATACTTAAAATAATAGGTTCTAATTCTTCGTACTTCTCCATTACTTCCTCATATTTAGGATTATCCTCAGCGCAGTCAATTAAATGCAATACTGTTTTTTTATCCAACTGAATATGAAAATTTTCATTAACTAAAATATCACCCATTCAAACTCCTTTTATAGCTTGCATATTCCTCATTACGCTTTCATTATATCACAGCGATTCTTTACTTTCTATGGTTAAGAATTGATAAACTTGTTTTTAGATGGAGAATGTAGAAAATCGAAAAACAGGAATAATATTATTCCTAATTTTTTTATTCGTTACAGACCACAATAAAAATAATGGACTTGCTATAGATGCTGCTTCATCTATAACAAATCCATAATAATTTTTAACTTTCTGTGGCAAAACCTCAGTTCATTAACCAGATATTCCATATTTTTTTAATACAAAATTCAAAATCCATCTTCTCTACACCGGTACTTGTCAATATCGGTATTTCTTTAATAAAATCTTCTCCGACATAATACTTTGCACTGCCAACAACAGTTTTTGCTGCTACCGGCGCCTTCAAAGCTTTCGGCACCTTATAAACAACCTTTGCGGCTTCTGATTCCTTCATTAATAAAGAGAGGTCCCCTTCATAAAATAATTCAACATAATTTTCTTTCCCATCTTCAACATATACCGGATCAAATACCTTATCAGCATCAAATATCTGTTTTAATTCAAAATTATCCATTCAGTAATCCATAAGCTCGGTGGTATCAGACCATTTATAATTCTTGTGGGGGGGCCATCCACTGGCTAAGACAGCAGAAACAAAGGTTTTATCATTTTTATCAACTGCTCCCACAAAACAGTAACCTGCTTTTCCGGTAAAACCGGTTTTGATACCTATGGCTCCGTCATACATATATAAAAACCGGTCTTTGTTACTGACTGAAAATGACCGGCTTTTTTTGAGATCCTTAAATTCCCAGGCCGCTGTATTGGTTATCTTAAGAAACTCCTCATTCTTAATGGCATAGCTTGCAATTTTAGCAAGTTCTACAGCTGTAGTGTAATGCTCGTCGGCATCAAGCCCATTGGGAGTTACAAAATGAGTATGCTCACACCCCAATTCTTTCGCCTTTGCATTCATCATCGCTGCAAATCCTTCTACGGACCCGCCTACATGTTCTGCAATTGCAACCGCCACATCATTATGGGATTCCAGCATTAAAGAGTACAGAAGATCTCTTAACAGGTACTGTTCACCTCCCGCAATGTTTAACTGGACATCCGGCATGGTAGAAGCATATTTCGACACGGTTACCACATCGTCCGGACTGGCATTTTCCAAAGTAACGATACAAGTCATGATTTTGGTTGTACTTGCCATAGGCATTTCTTGAAAACCATTTTTTTCATATAAAACACGCCCATTATCAGCATCCATTAAAACCGCCGATTGGGCGTATAGCCTTAAATTATCATTTCCAGCCGAATTAGATACATCTTCCAGAGTCTCATCCAAATCCTTTGATTCCAGGTTGTTTTTATTTTCTGCTGCTTCACTGGCGGTTAAACCTTTTACAGGGCGATTATCTGTTTGAAGTTTATGCAGTAAGCTTTCATAATATAATATTGATGTGAAGAACAGAACGATTAAGGAAATTATAATGCCGATTAATTTCTTCTTCAATTCCTATCATCCTATAAATATACTTATATTAAGTTTATTGTCATTACGGAATAATATGCTTAAAATCAGAATTCTTTTAAATTTAATCAGCTTCCAACCCTGAAATGTTGTGTATTCTGTTCCATGCAGTTCTATTTGAATTTAGATTGGTTCCTGCTACTAAAATAGTTTCAATGCTGTAAAAACATTGCTTTTTCATTTTCTTTAAGGCCCTTTACCAAAATACTGCAAATAGCATTATTTACATCCAGGCCAAATCCAATATTTTCGTTTTGTATAATGGATACTATTTCATTTTCTGAAAATAAAATATTTACTATATCCTTATATATGAAAACCCTTAAATTACCTTTTTCATCTACACAAGTTGCATTAAAAAATTTTTCTAAATTAATAACAGGAATTCCTTCACATATTTTTTTATTTTTTATTTCTAAATCTTCTATTATATTTACTTCCTCACACAAATTTAGTGTAATAGAACGTATATCTCCTTCGTTTCTTCCAATTTCTATTTCTACTAAAGATTTTATAAAATCCCCATTCCTCCAATATACTGTCGGTTCTTTTGATATATCCCATGAACCAAATTCAACATATAGTGGAATATATGTATTGAATTCAACAGATGCAGCTTTTTTATCTTTACAGTCTAAAACCTTCAGCATATTAATCATCCTGCCTTTCTTAATGTATATTCCGTCTTATGGCGCCAAAACAAGTGCATTTTTACTTTTTTGTTGATTCTTATATAAAAACAGGACTAAGCCGATACCCTCCCTATAAGAGCCAGGTTTTCTTAACTTAGTCCTTTTTATATTAAAATATATTCCCCAGCCCTTTTCTAATTTTATTTCTCTTTCCAGGTATTAATTTCCCAGCCTGAATCCTCAGGTACAGGAAAATATGGAGGTGACTCATATTTCATTCTGATGTCATGGGCATAATCTTTCACATAGCCATAACTTTTATCACTCCTTATACCTACAACTCCTCTTTGATTTTGTATAATTGCTCCCCTGACAGAAAGTGTTCCGTACGGATTTGGATAAGAAGTGCCGGTATCACTGTACATATTATAGGAATTACCAAAACTTCCGTTAATTGCAAATACTGCCGCATAAACTTTAATATCACCTTTTGCCGCTTTAAAATCCCCCTTATCAAACCAGCCATATGTCAGCACGGAAACATTTTTATCGGCAATCAGGCCAAGCATATCCTCCTGCCCTGAGCCTGTAACCGTAATATCTCCTGTACTGGTATTTACTGTAAAATCCGTATTTGCATAACTGATTCCATTCGTTTCATGATTCTGAGCCTGTGAATAACTTTCATAGGTCGGATCATAATCTGTAATATAGATATCATTTGCTGCCGCTACCGTAAGCCTTCCATTTAAAACTCCCGATATAAATACATTCCCGGCCGCTAAGTTATACCTGGCGCTGGCATTAGTTACGGATGTACCGTTCACATAAATTACACCATTCGAAGGCAAAGGCCGCGTAACAGCATTGGAACCCGAATTAGGATTCCATACGGTAATTGTTCCGTCGGCGTTTAAACGGATGCTGGTTCTTCCCTGATACACATATCCATCGGCCGCAGCATAATTCATAAGTTCCTTATTGGTATTCGGATAACCAACGGCTGCTACCCGTTCGTTACCGGCATAAAATTTCGGATTGCTGGTAACACCGCTCTGATATACTATTTGATTAACATAAGTAACCTTATCGAAAAACTCCGGCGAACCGCTGATACTTAAACTGGTATTTGTATGATAGGGCCCAAAGCATTTATCTCCATCCATCCACCATATATTAGAAGGATCATTTTCAGAAAAATAAACATACTGGGTAAAAGAACGCTGTGTAAAAGTTGCCTCTATCGTACGGGTAGTATCAGGATCCCTAAGCGACCATCCCGTTACATTAATAATCTTTTGCATATTTGTATTTTCAAGTTCTTTAATAATAAAAGCAGACTCCGGATCACTTTCCGGATATGTTACTACAGTGTCTAACTTCAGTGTCGCACCTTCTTTGTTTAAATACCAGAGGTACTGATTTAAACCTGCTTCTGCAGAATGCAGCGCCTGGATATTATCTTCATAAATAACTCCTGTTTTTGCCTGGGAAGTTGTCAATGATAATACAATAGTAGCTGATGTCATAACTACCAGCATAACCATGATAACTGTCGGCAAAGCGGCTCCTTTTGACGAAAAACTACGAAATTTCATTAATCCATTGCCCCCTTACTTCGAACCGTAACACTTGTTTTTACACTTACGGGATTATCCGATAACCGCTCCTTTTCATCTAAAACAAGAAGTTCAATATTAACGGTTTTATCATCAATTGAAAATATCGGCGTAGACGTACCGGACATTTCATTTTTCACTTTGCCGGCAACGGTATACCACTCGGTAGGAGTATTTTCTAAATCCGCCGCCACGCCTCTTTTTAATTCATCATTCTCTAATTTATACTGTACCGTCTGCACCGTGCCGTCCTTATCATCATCGGTATAGATCGTGAGCACCATTCCGCCCTTTTGGACTTCAACT
>JAATEU010000015.1 GCA_015655565.1 Clostridiales bacterium | reverse complement strand
TTTGCTCTTGTTTATACCATGACAGGCGGGGGACCGAATCATGCATCAGAAATGCCGGGCACCTATATTTTTCAAACCGGTTTTTCAAACCAGCAAATGGGATATGCATCGGTACTGTCGATAGTATTTTTACTATTTGCTTTAGTATTGACGGTTATCCAGATAAAGTGTTTGGGTTCGGGAGAATTTATGAAGAGAGAGGAGAAATAAATGAAAAAAATAAATATTCCGCAAATTTTATGGATTGTAATTCTCGTGGCAGTTATGATTATTTTCATGGTTCCGCTTCTCTATATGATTAGTATGTCCTTTCGAACAGCGGATAACATGTACATTCCGTCCCTGTTTGTAGCGGATATGACGATTAAAAATTATGTGTCGGTAATCAGAGATAATACAAACTTGATTTATAATTTCTTATCCAGTAGTATTATTACAGTTACCACGGTAATTCTTGTTACTGTTTTTTCCGCAATGGCAGTATTTGGCTTTTCCAGAAAAAATGTACACGGTAAAGTTTTTTTATATAATTTACTTCTATGTACGTTAATGGTGCCAATTAGCGGCTTGGTAATTCCATTGACACAGATCAATAGTAAATTGGGATTTATCGACAGCTACTTCGGCTTGATTTTTCCGTATGTTGCGCTTGGAATACCCTTTGCGGTTACAATCCTGCAAGGATTTATGGTTGCCATTCCACACGAACTGGAAGAAGCTGCAACCGTAGACGGGTGTGGAATCGTTCGGTTATTTATTCAAATCGTTTGTCCAATGCTGAAACCTGGAATTATTGTTATTGTGATCTGGCAGTTTTTGACTTCCTGGAATGAATTTTTTTTAGCGCTTTGTACGATGACAAATGCCAGGATGCAGACTTTGCCCCTTGTGGCACAGCAGTATAATGGTTCTTATTTTAGCCAGCCGGGATGTTTGTTTGCGGCATTGACAATTATTACAATTCCGACATTAATATTTTACGCAGCTGTACAGAAACAGTTTGTAAAAGGACTGACAACAGGTGCTGTTAAAGGTTAACTTTGGAGGAATGAATGACGAATAGGAATTCACCTGTAAAGCAGGAAAAAATGGAGTAAACATACAACCTGAGTTTTAAACATCAACCGCTATTTGAAGTGGTGGTTGATAACTTAGTAAGTCGTGGTATAATAAAAAAGCAGAGGAATATCAAATACCGTTATTAGGAAGATATGGGAACCTGGCATGTAAGACTGTGGTATTTGATAAAAAGGAAACATATTATCCAACGTCCTTGAAAAACCGGAATGTCCAGGCACTTTTAGAACGCAGTATTGGGTATAGGAGCGTACAATATGAATACAGATTCAATCATTCAAAACCGAAAGTATTACCAACGAAATAAAATGCTTAGTATTATAAGATTTCAAGAGAATGTTTCCCGCTATGATATCAAAAAACTAACTTCTTACAGTATGACTACGGTATTAAGCACGATAGACGAACTGATTCAGCAGGAATTTGTTATTGAAGAAGAGTGCGATGAAAACAGAGTGGGAAGAAAACCGGTATGGCTGCGAATAAATCCAAAAGGCGGGTACTTTATCGGCCTTGAATTTAACGGAAGAATTCTGCATTGCGATATGCTGGATTTTTCGGGCCGTGTAATCTATCAGTCCATCACGGTAATGCAGACGGAAGATACGAAAGAAGTAATTGTAGATAAGATTAAACATAATATTAATAAGGCTTGTGAGCAGCTGGGCGAAGATAAAAAAAAGGTATTTGGCATAGGACTGGGCATACCGGGATACATTAACAAATCCGAAGGGGTTGCTGTTGGGTACACGCATTTTAAAGATTGGAAAAATGTTCCCATCAAGAAGATGATTGAAGATGAATTCAGTTTACCCTGCTACATTGAGAATAATGTAAATGTTATGGCTTTTGCCTATAAATGGTTGTATTTTAATGGTGAATGAGATGATTTCCTGCTCTTGTCAATTCGTACGGGAGCGCGTATCGTGCCCGTTATAAACAACCGGCTGATTTTTAGTGAATTTGGCTTTTCCGGTGAAATAGGACATGTAAAAGCAGCACCCAGACATCAAATTTGTACCTGCGGAAAATTCGGCTGTCTTAATTCAGAGGTTTCGGACTTTGCTATTGCGGCAAAGATACGGGAAGGGATTCGCATTGGCCGGTTTTCTGAAATTTATGGCATGGTTGGCGGTGATGTGGAGAAAATAACGGTGACTACTTTTGTCGGGTCGGTATTAATGGGACATGAAGATTCAATAAATCTTATGAAGGAGGTGGCAATGTATTTAGGAGATGCCTTGGGATTTGCGGTTAATATCCTGGCACCGAAGCATATTATAATATTTGGAGAGCTTGCAAAAATAGGAAAACTTTTTATTAATGAAGTACGCAGTCATATAGAACAGTCGGTGATTCATGAAAACCTGGAAGGATTTAGTATGGAATCTTCCACAAGGGGGGATGATTTAGGGGCTGTGGGAGCAGCAGCATTAGTCATGCAGGAACAATTTAATTTTATTGATCAAATGATCTGAAGCAGAGCAGGCACCGGCACCAAATGATTGTCATTTATGGGCGCAGACGTGCAGGGAAGACAACACTCATTTCAAAATTCTGCCTCTGAGACATGGAATGCGGTCTATCCTGCTATTCTTTCCCGTGACCGGATACACCAAAGGTTTTCCGAAATATTTTTGGATTGTATCCGGAATAATGCTTAAAAAAGTTAGAAAAGGAGCTTAAATCCTCAAAACCTACCTGTAACATGATTCGAGAAATGGGAATATTTGTATTTTCAAGTAAAGATTTAGCATGTTCCACTCGCAGCCTGTTTATATAATTTAACGGTGTGGTACCCATCCTGCTTTTGAATAACCGGATAAAATAGTTTGGATGTATATGCATCCTGCCGGATAAATCGTCTATGGTCAGTTTGTTATGCAGGTTATCATTGATATAAGAAATAACAGAAAAAAATTCAGGATGAGTTTCTTCATAAACAGCAACATGATTTTGATCAGAGAGAGCTATATAATCGGACAAAAGGAATAAAAGTCCTGCTTTTAGGCGAAAGGCCGAGGCCAGGGTGTTTTCTTTCGCCTGCCTGAAAATAGATTCGAAATGACAGATAATTTCCGTGTCATCCTTTATATCAATAAAACAGGGAAGGCTTAGATTGCTGAATAATTGTTCATCACAAGCTTTCACTTCAAAATGGTTCCAATATTTTGTTATATAATTTGCATTAATATGACAA
>JAATEU010000052.1 GCA_015655565.1 Clostridiales bacterium | reverse complement strand
TTACATATGATTGATGATGTGCAAATATTGGTAAATAATCATAATTTTTATTATGGTTTGTTAAATTTACCCTTTTCAGCCATTTTGATTTCACACTTATCCTCCTTTTTTATTCAATCAAACCGCTTCCTTTTCCAGCTTACGGTAATCTACCTTACCTGCAGGCGTATAATAAAGGACTTCACAAAACTTATAAGCGATGGGCTGCGCATATTCCGGCAGTTTCTTCCGGCAAAGTTCGATAATTTCAGACTTAATCTGTCTCTGGCCTTCCTGAACATTCTTTTTAAGAACAATATATACATACGGAACATCACCCTGGAGCTGATCCTTGTCCCGGGAAGCGACAACGGAGCAGGTTTCTACAGCCGGGTATGTACTAATAACGTTTTCAATCATATTCGGGAATACTTTAAATCCGTCATGACGTATGAGCATGCGTTTGATTCTGGCGTCTATAAAAACAAAACCATCCTCATCCATATAGCCGATATCGCCGGTATGCATCCAGAGCTTTCCGTCCGAATGTTTACGCAGTACATTTGCGGTTTCCTCCGGTTTGTTATAATATCCAAGCATAATAGTGGGGCCGGTAATACAAATCTCACCTTTTTCTCCAAAATTCAATTCCTTATCGGTACCGGGCTCAAAGGCTGAAACCGTATTTTTTATTAGCGGAATACCAACACTGCCGGGTTTATTGACATCACCCATACAGCTACATATAGCGGAACAAAGCTCAGTCATTCCATAACCCTTGGCAAGTGGGTATTTGCTGCCGTGAGATATCAGGAACCGGCTGACTTCGTTTTCGGCACCAATCGTAATCGCGTGACCTCCGGAACCAGCGTTAAGAAGATAAGAAATATCCGCATGCTTCATTCGTTCATCGTTAGCCAATATCTGGTAGTGTACCGGTCCACCGCACATATGCTCGGGCTTATACTTCAAAATCAAGGATGCAAGCTTTTTCGGATCGAGATCCGGGATTATGACAGATGTTAAACCAAGCGACAACGGCATATGAATACCGCAGGCAAGTCCATATGCGATAAACGGAGGCATAACATTCAATAATTTCTGCTGACGTTTTAAGCTGATAATTATTTTTCCATACTGGAATGCAAGCGCGTTAAAAGCATCTACGCCGAGCATTACTCCCTTAGGCGAACCGGTTGTACCTCCGGTATGTACGATAGCGCCGCAATGCTCCCTACTGTAGGGTACTGACTCAGGTATGATGTCCGTACCATTGTCAATAAACCGCTTCCATTTGACGCAGTTGGAGGAATACTCATTATTATCCCTGTTTATTAAATTATAAGCAGCCCGATTCATGTATTTCAGCGAATCAGCAGCAGATACAATAACAATTCCACCTATGTCCGTTTCGACAACAGCGTCGCGTATTTTGGGGTATACCTCGTTAAGTACACAGACGTATTTTGATTCGGTTTCTTTCATGTATCCCTGTATCCCCTCAATGCTTGTACGCGGGTCGACCATATTGGGAACGGCACCAATCAAATCCATAGCATAGAATGAATAGACAATTTCCGGAGTTGTGACGGAGCAAATCGTAACGATGTCTCCGGCTTTAACGCCAAGGGCCAGATAAGCGCCGGCAGTTTTCCGGATGTTATCGAATAACTCCTTAAAGGTTATATCATTGTCAAAATAGTTTAGCGCAATATCGTCAAGATGTTCTTTATTGTTCTGATAAATATAATCATATAACGTGGTTTTTGGAATTTCTTCAATTATGGCATTTTCGTTGTAATATTTTAACCAGGCCTTCATAACTGAAGGTTTTTTTGTATCCATTTTTGAATTCATAATATCACCTCTATTTACATAATTATTTATATTTCTTTGCAGTCCATAAGTGATAATTGCTTTTAATTCCCTCCTGGTAAGGCATTTAAAGTAAGCCGTTAATTTAAATTACTAATTTTGCTTTCAGAAGGAATTACATATTTTGCTTCGTATTAACATGATACTAAGAGCTGGCAGTAAGATGCTAATGCATGGGAGTACGTACCTCAATCCTGCTGGAAGTGTGAATAATAAGATGCCATATTCAACTGTAAGTACTAACCTTGTCCTCCTTCTGACACTGATATTTCTGCCGTGTCCAAAGGCTTGTTATCGGCTTTCACGGGAGCAAGGATACAGATTATCATTCCAGAGCCAAGTGCTATCCCTACAGATAAAATTTGTCCGGCGAACAACTTTTATTATCAAAAGTACTGCAGAGGTTAACACCATGAAATAAAAATCCCTAGCTCCAAACCATAAATGTATAATTCTTTATCTTCTTTTTTAATTTCTCCTGCATCAATAAGTTGATTTAAAACTTTGTCGAATAGGGATTTTTTTTAACCTTCAGAGCTTCTGCGCTTTCTTTGGCAGCTTGGGCTGATGAAGAAAGCAGATGCAGACTAAATTTGCATTTATCACTGTTGCCAGTAACCTTAAATTGTAACTATACCGCTTAATTTCATAAAAATTTTACATAATGTTACCCTCCTTTCATAAAATAGACTTTTTAACATTTTTATTTTATCACAAAAAATTCCTTTTTATGGAAAATGTCAAAAATAATATAAAATTTTGTAAAAATTAAACATATAATTACATT
>JAATEU010000396.1 GCA_015655565.1 Clostridiales bacterium | reverse complement strand
GCCATTTCCTGAAATTCATCAAACTTCTCATAATCGGAAATATGCTTTACGCAAAAACCGTTTTCCCGCATTATCTTAAACAATTCGCATTCTTTATCAACAGGCGAATTGTTGCCAATCATATTGATCTGATTTTTCTTCCCGGGGTTTTGCTCAAGTAAGCTGTAAATATTATTCTGAAGCGTAACCTGGGGCGGGAATTTTCCGTCCATATTGATAGGGTTCATATGGCAAACCCTAAATCTTGTTTCCGTATATTTTTTTGATAGCTGTTCTATAATCGGAGCATGATCGGTTCCGAGCAGGTCGTCAAGGCAGGAAACGAACAGTAAAAGCACTCTGGGCTTCTTTTCGAGAAACTCAAAAAGCTCATCAACTGCATCGGGTATCAGCCTTTCATAGTCACCCGAAACAATATCATTTTCGTTAATATAAAGATATGAAATTCTATCCTTAATTCCATTGATTGCGCCGCCTAAAGCACCATGCCGGCCGCACGCAAAAGGAGCCACAAAAAGCTGATGGCTTTCAGGAATAAGCGCCGCAATCCTGACTACCCCCCAGCCTCCATGCGCCGGTGAAACATAGTGAAGCGTTTTTTCAAATTTTACACAGCAGCAATCCATTAATACCCACCTCCGCCGCTGATTTGCATCACTTTTTCGGCGAGCTCAATATAGCATTTAGCCAAAGCGCTGTCCCGCGAGAATTCAATAACGGTTTTTCCGTCGTTTTCCGCAGATTGTACAATACCATCGCGAGGTATCACAGAAACAATGCTTCCGCCGATTTCCTCCAGCGCCTTTTGCACAACCTCTATTTCGTTGGCTACATTGCGCGAATTCAGAATTACTCCCGAATATCTTGCATAGCCTCTGCTTCCGAAATTCCTGATTGCCTGTGCTATGTTTGAAGCCGCATACAAAGCCATCATTTCTCCCGAGGTTACAATGAAAACATTGTCTGCATACCCTTGACGGATAGGCATGGCAAATCCGCCGCAAACTACGTCGCCGAGAACGTCATAAAGTACTATGTCAGGCTTAAAATGCTCGTAAGCATGAAGCTCTTCAAGCTTCTCAAATGCCGTAATAATTCCACGTCCTGCACAGCCTATCCCCGGAGTCGGACCTCCCGCCTCAACGCACAGAACTCCGCCATAGCCCTCAAAGACGATATTGTCAAGGGTGATATTATCGTTATCTCCTCGCATTAAATCAAGCACGGTAGGTATTCTTCCTCCGCCCATAAGGTTTTTAACCGAATCGGATTTTGGATCACAGCCTATCTGCATAACCTTATAGCCCAGCATTACAAGCGCCGCCGATAAATTTGACGTTGTCGTTGACTTGCCTATTCCGCCTTTTCCGTAAATCGCTATCTTCTTCATAAACCTCCTAGTCATATAATATTAGGTCCGGGTTAGCATACGCTAACCAAGGTATTAAAATATAAACTGGGCAACTTGTACGTATTTACTCAGCTGATATGTTAGTGTTTGCTAACTTGATTAATATAACGTGTATTTCCAGGTTTGTCAATAGTCCGGTACACTTTTTGTTATGAATGTGCAAATAAGCTGCAAATAATACCGTGAATTTCCTACGCCGTTATGTGTTCTTTTCATAAATACTATCTATTCGGCTGCATAATGTCAATTATAATAACCCGTTTTGGAATATATTACCTGAATAACCTTCTTATGTATCTGTATAATATGGAATAGAATTGATTAGAATACGGGGTGACACAAAATGTTTACGGACAAAAGACTGACAGCCGCTTTCAAGAAAGCCAAAATAGAATATTTTGATGAGAATTCAAAATATATATTCTTTAGTGATTGTCACAGGGGAGATGACAGCATATCCGATGAATTTGCCAGAAATCAGCCTGTTTTCCTACGTGCTCTTGAATACTATTTTAATAACGGATATATTTATGTGGAGGTCGGTGATGGAGATGAACTTTGGGAATATCCTGATTTTAAAGTAATACGCTTAGCCCATAATGATGTATTTTTAGGACTTAAAAAGTTTTCAGATGAAAAGAGATTGCTTTTACTTTACGGCAATCATAATATATATTTAAAAAGTAAATACTATGTTAAGAAAAACTTATATCAATATTATGATGAATACAACCAGGAAATGCAGGATCTATTTTCGGGAATAATACCCTATGAGGCACTGGTATTGAAAAAAAAGGATACCGGCCAGGAAATATTCATTGTTCACGGCCATCAGGGCGATCTTATGAATGACCAGTTATGGGTCATTTCCATGTTTATGTTAAGGTATTTTTGGCGTTACCTGCATGTAGTCGGCTTCCACAATCCGGCAAGTCCTGCAAAAAATCTTTACAAAAGACATAAGATTGAAAAATCTTACAAAAAATGGATTCAAAAACATAAAAGAATGCTCATCTGCGGCCATACCCACAGACCCAGATTTCCCAAAGAAAAGGAACTTCCCTATTTTAATTCCGGATGCGCCATTCATACTAAAGGTATAACCGGCATTGAAATAACGGATGGTAAAATATTAATGGTAGACTGGAGAATCCGGGCTGATGAGGAAGGTACCCTTCAAATAGTCAGAACCGTAGTAAGAGGGCCGGAACCTATTGATAAATATAATATTAAAGACTTTAAATTTAAGAATTGTACCTGATACCATGCATACCGCAAGCCGGCTTGCGGCACTGCTACGTATCCGGACTGATTTAACTTTTCCATATGCTGTTTTTCGTAATTACCCAGGCCGTTCCGTCATATTGTGCCGTTACATCTTCCGAACCGACAGCACCTAATCCGCTTCTCCACTTTTCGATTCCACAGGTTATACTCATATTTTTCTCATCATAGGACGGATTTGTAATTTTAATAAGTATCCCCTTCTCAAAATAAAGATTTTCTGTGTCAATCAGTCCTTCCTCTGCCAGCTCATCAAAGGTTCCTTCCCTTACTTCCAGTCCATATTTATTTTTTACCTTCAAAAGAAGACTTTCTTTTTCTAAATCCGATAGATTTGTCATTTCAGTCATATCAATGGCCAGGATGGAGATATCACCGTTTAACCCCGGATCTTTCTTATAAACATCCTCGGTTAAAGCCAGATACCCATCAACTAAAATATCTTCCAATATTTTAATACTATAAGAAGAAATCTGCGCAGGATAGGATTCCATAATCATTCCATTATAAGATATTTCTGCCAGGTCTCCCGACTGAATGTCCTTAAGGCTTATTTTTTCTCCATTCTGAGCATATATAACGGCATCCTTTGTACTCACAGAAATTTTATCGGAAGACCTGAATTC